>NZ_JBXWNR010000011.1:0-126842 GCF_059610465.1 Ruegeria sp. CDSC085
TGGCGGTTACGATGAGCCAGAAACCCTCTCTTATCAAATCAACCTAAACTGTCCCATTGGTGCTGACGTCAGACAGTTCTGATTTCGTCTACGCCGTCTGCAACGACCGCGAGATTGAGTTCTTCCACCTGTGCGACGGGGCCACCTTCAGCCCGGGCACGAGGGCTGCGCCAGTCCGTGTGACCAGATTGTGGACCGATGCACGCACCGCTCGGGTAAATCCGTGGCCCGACAAGAATATCCTGATCGATCAGCTTTTTCATCGCATCGCCTTGGCCACAGGCATCGCGAACCGTTGTGTACCCATCCATAAGGTAATCACGCGCGTTTGCGACTGCCATCGCGCCGACGCCGTCCCAATTCGCATATTCCGCGCCGCCAAAGCTTGTGAACAGACCGGTTAGGTTCAGGTGGACGTGGCTGTCGATCAGCCCCGGCATCAATGTGCGACCACCTCCATCCACAACCGTCGCGCCAGGGGCGTCGATGGCCTCGGTGGACACTTCTTTGATCAAGTTGCCTTCAACCAAAACGCTGGCGTTCTCGATCCGCGCCTCATTTACTCCGTCAAAGACATGGACGTTGGTGAACAGGGTTTGTGGCAGGGTGTCCTGCGCAAACGCGGCAGTGGCCGTGAAAAAAACCAGGCTCGCGACGGCACCCGTCTTTGTCGAAATATTCATGTCCTTCTCTCCCTTAAAATTTAGTGCGCGGGGCGCCGAGGTAAGTTCACCCCACGCGACACTCAGTCGAGTGTGTTCTTGTAGATCACGCCATCCTTCATGATGATCTTCAGATTGGTGTCGGGATCGGATAGCAGCAGGATGTCCTCCAGCGGGTTCCCGTCGACCAATAGAAGATCGGCGTATGCACCCACTTCGACCACACCCAACGGGCCGTCCTGATAAGGATTGTTCAAACCAGTAAGACGGTTCATGCGTGCGCCGTTTGAAGTTGCGATGCGCAATATGTCGAAAGGTGTGAAATTCGCTTCAAGCAGGTATTTGAACTCGTCGCTCATCTTCTTGTCCTGCTCTAGCGTTTGGTCCCAGTTGTTGATGAGGTCAGTGCCCAGGGTATAGAGGTCGATCATGCCTGGCGTGGTTTGAATTACTTCAATCATGTTGGCCGCGGCATCCCGCACCGTCTTCCACTTCGCAAACGACGCTGGTGTGTAAAATGCTTCGGCCTGCTCGGTGGAGACCGAGTAGACCGGAGCCACGGCGGTCGCAAACATGATCTGTTTTTGAACCATGACCTCGGCCACTTCCGGAGTCAGAAACGGGATGTGTTCGACGGTCTTCGCGCCATTGTCGATACAGTTTCGGATCGCCTGTTCAGTGAACACATGGCAGGTCACATATGTGCCCCACTGTTCGGCGGTTTTGACTGCCATCTGGATTTCATCGGCTTGGTACTGAAGCGAATGCAGGGGGTCGAACTCGGACGTAACACCGCCGCTGACCATAATTTTGATCTGGGTTGCCCCGCGGCGCAGGTTCTCGCGTACGGCCATCCGGATCTGATCCGGCCCATCGGCTATAAAGCTCATTTCACTTTCGACCCAATGTGATGGTCCTTGCCCAGACAGTGTGGGATGCCGGTCGTTCAGTTTACGGAAGTCCGCGTGCCCGGATGTCTGGGTGATGAAGGCTTCAGAGGAGTAAATGCGCGGCCCGGGAAACATGCCGGAATCTATAATGCGAGCGATGGATTTTGCTGGTCCGCCTAGGTCCCGGACAGTGGTGAACCCATTCATCAGGATGCGTTCAGACCGAATTGTCGCGACGCCGCCAAGATGAAAGGGTGTGATATTCTGGCGCAAACCATCGCTGAGAGGGTTGAACACGGTAAGATGCACGTGTTGATCATGCATTCCGGGCATCAGTGTGCGCCCACCGCCCTCGATGATTTGCGCATTGGCAACGACAAGCGGCTCAGTCGAAACCTCGGCGATCAGGTTATCGACGACCAAAACGTTTGCGTTCTCGATCCGCGCCTCGTTCACCCCGTCAAAGACATGAACATTTGTGAAAAGGACCGGGAAACTTTCTTCCTGTGAAGCGGCATGAGTTGGAAATAGATAGCTCGCAGCCAGTACTGCGGGCACAAGTATGCGCATCAGACATCCGTTCATCAGGGCCCCTATCATCAAGAATCGTAAAAGGCGCAATTAGGAGTCATTATAGAATTCGAATAACTTGATGCCTGACAGATTACCGGTTCGAGAAAAATAGTTTTGGGAAATTGCAAGGTTTCATAATTTTATTGTGGGAATTTCCTACACTCGGGAATATTGCGAATTTCTGGAGAAGAGATGACAAGAAGACTTGGTAATAACACGGATCAGTCGCTGCCTCTCGTCAGGGCTTCAGTTGCGGGTCCGGTTGTCGCAGCGCTTCGCAGCGTGGGGGTCGAACCCGCGTTTGTTCTTGATCCTCTGGGGTTGAACGAAGCGCAGGTAATGGACCCGAAGAATTTCCTACGCCACGATACCGTCTACCAGATCTATCAGGCCGTGGCAGAAGCCACTTCACCGGATTTTTGCGCACGGGTCGGGCAATCCGTCGATCTTGTCAAATTTCTCCCGCTTGGCGATATGCTGGCAGAAGCCCTTACATTGGGAGATTTTTTTACCAGGTTCACACAAGCGGTTTCCAAAGAATCCAATGCCGTTACGCAATCCCTCTTTGTCGAAGGAGAGCACGCGTATTTCAGTGCCAAAAGGAACTTCCAAATTTCGGTTTCTCCCAGCCAAACCGATGCGTTTCTGACGAGTATTTGGATATCCCTGTTGGACCGTGTCCTGGATTTCAGGTGGGACCCCAACCAGGTCATTCTTCGCGTCAGTGACCCGGATGCGCTGCCCGGTCAGTTTCACGGCGTTCAGGCTATCAAGTGCAATCCTCAAGGTTTTTCGATCAGGTTTCCCTCCAGCTGGTTAAATTACAGATTACGACCAGAGGCACTGGAGAACCCGCCAGACTACAGGGTTATGGATGAGGATCTGGCCGCCCCGCAGGATTTCCTTGCGGGACTGGAAGGCCTGATCAGGGTCCATCTTGCGGATTCAGGATTTGGTGTGGATGAGCTTGCGGACCTTTGCGGTTTTCATCAGGAAACACTGAACAACCGGCTGAAACCTTACGGTCAAACGTCATCCCAAGTGATCGCGCGCATTAAGCAGGAAGAAGCCGAACGCCTGCTAGCAAAAGACAATAAATCCGTTGGCGAGACAGCGCAAAGGCTTGGCTATGCCGACCCAACCGCCTTCTCCAGAGCATTTCGTAAATGGACGGGCGTATCTCCGGCAGCCTACAAGAAATCAAACCGGAAGGACTAGCATTGCTCCTGAACATCGCCATCGGTCTTCTATCTGCATTTTTTCTCTTTGCTTCATCCATTAAGATTTTTGGGTGGCAAAAGAAGGTCTTTGAAATCCAGTTGGGCATGTTCGAAAGCTACGGCCTCAACAGGCAGATCATGTTCCTCGTCGGATGCGGGGAACTTTTCGGGGCAATTGCCATCTGGTTTCAATCGTCGTGGATCGGGCCGCTAGGAGCACTTGCGTTGCTCTGCACATCTGTCGGAGCGATATTCTGCCATCTAGTGTTCGATACCTGGAAGCAGAGTATACCGGCGACGATAACAGGGACACTTGCGGCTCTTGTTTTGAACGCTGGGTATTCAAAGCTTCTAAACATACTGTAACAACGGCCACCCGACCGATACCAGGAAATCCCAGGACAGCGATGGAACGTCCATAACGGACCTTTATTCTCGACTTTGCAAAGTCCGCTTTCTGCGCATCGCAGACCTTCGCGAGAATCCCAGGTTCCTTAGGGAGGCCCTTTGCGGGATTGAGAAATGCAAAGGGTCGTAACCACAACGACTAAGCCAAAACTGATTGAATTCGTCGCCAATGCCGACAATCGCGCAGCGCAAAACTATGGGCGAACTGCGCAAACTTATGGGGTGTGCGAAGTGTTATGCGCAAACCTACACCTGATCAGAAATCCAAATTTTCTACACTCAAAGCGTTTTTCTGGATGAACTCTCGACGAGGTTCCACGACGTCACCCATCAGTTTTGTGAACAGATCATCGGCTTCAACCATGTCATCCACGCGCACTTGCAGCAGCGTGCGCGCATCCGGATCCAGTGTGGTTTCCCACAACTGATCAGGGTTCATCTCACCCAGGCCTTTATAGCGCTGCAGGGACAAGCCTTTTTCACCCTCTTCCAGAATGGCGCGCAACAATTCCAGTGGGCCGTGGATCATCTGGCTGCGATCACGACGAACCAAGGTGGCCGGGGAATTATAGATTTCTTGCAGGCTCTGCGTAAAACTCCCGGTCTTGCGCGCCTCGCCCGAACGCAGCATCGGGCCGTCCAGCGTGCGAACCTCTTCGACACCGCGTAGAATACGGGCCAGTCGGATGCCGTGATCCTGTGTGATCCGACCCTGCCAACCGCGTTCGTATTCCAAAGCGATCAGGTCCAGCCGAGCGGCGACTTTGTCAGCCACGCCTTGCAGGTCGGCATCAACGGCGCCGGGAACAAAGGCCCCTGCGACGGCGGCCTGTTCCAGAATGTGTCGCGGGTAATGCGTCGGAAACGCATCGAGGACACGTTTCAGCTGACGCGCCTCGTCGACAACGCGGGTCAGGTCCTGTCCGATGATTTCTTCGCCCGAACCGAGTTTCAGAACCGCACCCTCGACGCCCTGATTGATCAGGTAGTCATCCAGAGCGGCCTGGTCTTTCAGGTACACCTCTGACTTGCCACGGGAGACCTTATAGAGTGGCGGCTGAGCGATGTAGAGGTATCCACCCTCGATCAGTTCCGGCATCTGACGGTAGAAGAAAGTCAGCAGCAATGTCCGGATATGTGCGCCGTCCACATCCGCATCGGTCATGATGACGATCTTGTGGTAGCGCAGCTTTTCGATGTTGAATTCATCGCGGCCAATACCAGTGCCCAGCGCCATGACAAGGTTGCCGATTTCCTGCGACGACAGCATCCGGTCAAACCTTGCGCGCTCGACGTTCAGGATTTTCCCGCGCAGCGGCAGAACCGCCTGGGTCAGCCTGTCCCGGCCGGTTTGGGCAGACCCGCCGGCCGAGTCCCCCTCGACCAGGAAGACTTCGGTCTTGGATGGGTCCTTCTCGGAGCAGTCTTTCAACTTGCCAGCCAGATAGTTCACATCCATCGCGGTCTTGCGCCGGGTGAGTTCGCGCGCCTTGCGCGCAGCCTCACGGGCCAAAGCGGCCTCGATGATCTTGCCAACGATGCTCTTGGCTTCTGTGGGGTTCTCTTCGAACCACTCTGCCAGTTTTTCATTCATCAGACCTTCGACCGCCGGACGGACTTCGGACGAAACCAGCTTGTCCTTGGTCTGCGATGAGAATTTCGGGTCCGGCACTTTCACCGACAGCACGCAGGTCAGACCTTCGCGCGCGTCGTCACCCGTAAAGCTGACCTTTTCCCTCTTCGCAATCCCGCTGGACTGCGCGTAGTTGTTGATCGTCCGGGTCAGCGCGCCGCGGAACCCAGCCACGTGGGCACCACCGTCTCGCTGCGGGATGTTGTTGGTAAAGGGCAGCACCGTCTCGTGGTAGCTGTCATTCCACCACATTGCGATCTCGACGCCGATATCGTCGCGCTCACCCTTGATATAAATCGGCTCGGGCATGGCCGGAGTTTTGGACCGGTCGAGATACTTGACGAATTCCTTTACGCCGCCTTCATAGAACAACTCGGTTTCAAGCCGTTCTGCCGGGCGTTCATCGATCAGGATGATACGCACGCCCGAATTCAGGAAGGCGAGTTCGCGCAGACGCTTTTCCAGAGTTTCGAACGAGTATTCGAGGTTCGAAAACGTGTTGGTTGACGCCAGAAACCGAACTTCGGTCCCTGTGCGATCGCCACACTCACCGACGACCTTCAGGTGCTCTACTGTTTCGCCACCCTCAAAGCGTGCCACGTGCTCTTTGCCCGCGCGCCAGATGCGCAGTTCCAGCCAATCTGACAGCGCGTTTACCACCGAAACACCCACACCGTGCAAACCGCCCGACACTTTGTAGGAATTGCTGTCGAACTTACCGCCCGCATGCAGCTGGGTCATGATAACCTCGGCTGCCGACACGCCCTCTTCCGGGTGAATATCCACGGGAATCCCACGTCCGTTGTCACTGACCGAAACGCTGGAATCCGCGTGAATTTTCACGGTCACATGGTCGGCGTGACCCGCCAGGGCTTCGTCAATCCCGTTGTCGACAACCTCATACACCATGTGGTGCAAACCCGAGCCATCATCCGTGTCCCCGATATACATGCCGGGGCGTTTGCGAACGGCCTCTAAACCCTTGAGAACTTTGATGGAATCTGCGCCGTATTCCTGGGGAGCCTGTGCGTCTTCGGACATTCAGTCAGTACCTATATTATTTTGGTACCTTATACGTTTTCTGGTGGGGATTGTCACGCGATCCCCCAATATTTTGTGTATGCTGGGGTCGTTTTCTGCGCATCCGAATCCACCTCATAACTGGTCGATGTCAGAAGCGATATCCGCCGCGATTTCCAGCGCATCGACATCCTTGCGTTCAGCCGACAATCGAAGCCCCAGAATATCCGACTGATACCGCGCCGCCAGCCGATCCGGGTCATGTTGGGGCCGGATTTCACCGGCAGTCTGGGCGCTGCGGAACAGGTCGGCGAAACACGCTTTCATTTCCGCCATGTGACGCGCGGCCTGATCCGCAAGCGCATGATCCTTCGCCTGCAACTCGGCATATGTCTTTGCCAACATGCAGGCCTTTGCTGGATTCTCGACCGCTTCGATGACCAAACGTGGTTGCGCCTTAAGCGCTGCCTTCGGCCCCAATCTTTCGGCAAGGGCTTTCAGGCGCGCCACACCTTCTTGCGTGTAGCTTTGCAGCGTCAACGCATAGAGCGCATCCTTCGACCCGAATGCCGCGTAAAAGCTTCCGGGTTTCAGCTTCAATTCCCGTTCCAGGTCCTTCAGCGACGTCCCAGCCCAGCCCTGACGCCAGAAGATGTCACGGGCCTTCGCGATCAACGCGTCACGATCATATGCGGGTTTGCGGGGCATCGGCATCACCAATTCTTGAACGTTCGCTCAAATATATACTTGAGTGATCACTCAAGAAACCCTAAATACCACCCATCGCGCCAGAAACAGGAGTTCCGACATGGCCAATTTCCCGTCTCATGACCTCGAATCCGCACCCGAAGCATCCAAACCTCTGCTGGAAAAGTCCCAGGCCGCCTTTGGCCGTTTGCCGGGCCTGCATAAGGTGATGGCAGAAAGCCCCCAGCACCTTGAAGGCTATCAAGTTCTGCACAGCCTGTTCTTGCAGACCGATTTCGACAACGATGAAAAGACCGTTGTCTGGCAGACGATCAACGTGGCGAACGAATGCCATTATTGCGTGCCCGCGCACACCGGCATCGCAAAGATGATGAAGGTATCAGACGAAATCTCCGAGGCACTGCGCAATGAAACTCCACTGCCTTCCGCCAAGCTCGAAGCACTGCGCACCTTCACCCTGCATGTGATGGAAACCCGCGGCAACCCGACCGAGGAACAGCTTCAGGCGTTCTTTGATGCCGGCTACTCGCACCGTGCGGTTCTGGACGTGGTGCTGGGTCTGGCACAGAAAACCATGTCGAACTACGTCAACCACATGGCCAAAACGCCAGTCGATGAAGTCATGCGCGGCTTCCTGTGGGAGCGTAAGGTCAACGAACCGGCCTAAGTCGCGACCACCGAGCCCTCATCGCCTTCGGCAACGATCAGCGACTGGGCCCGGCCACCCAACTCCACAAACAGTTCAGGCCCGGTGCCCGTCATCCAGGCCTGAGCGCCCAGCGCACAAATCTCGTCATACAGGGCTGAACGCCGATCCGCATCCAGATGGGCGGCCACCTCATCCAGCAAGACAATCGGTGGCGCGCCCACCATTTCGGCCAATGCACGTGCGTTCGACAGGATCAGAGAAACCAACAGTGCCTTCTGCTCACCGGTCGAGCAATCCTTGGCCGGAACGCCCTTGGCAGCAAAAACGCCGTAGAGATCCGACCGATGCGGCCCGACCAAAGTCCGGCCCGCTGCCAAATCTCTGAAACGGCTTTCATTCAAAGCCTCGCGCAAATCCTCAACCGTTTCGGGCATCGCGCCGTCGGTCTGCACCAATTCCAACTCGGCAGACGGGAAAGCCGTTTCCGCCTGATCCTGCGCCACCCGCAGATGGCTCAACGCCGCCAATCGCGCTGCGTGGATGCGATGCCCCATCACGGCCAACTGGCCCTCAAGCGCGGCATACCAATGCGCGTCACGCACCTGCTCTTTCAGCAAACGGTTACGTTCGCGCATCGCTTTTTCGTAGGTCAGCGCGGCCTCTGCGTGAGACGGATCAAAGCTGAGCGCAATGCGATCAAGAAACCGGCGCCGGCCTTCTGCCCCTTCAATCCAAAGTCGGTCCATGGATGGAACCAGCCAAACCACCCGCGCAAGTTTGCCCAGATCAATCTGGGAGGCGGTCTTTCCATCAATCCTTACCTGCCGTGCTGCACCGCCCTCAGACCAGGTTTCGATTTCGAAATTCTGCCCCTGCGACTGCAACAGCCCGGACAGTTTCCAGCCCAGCACCTCGGGCCGTCGCGTCATCTCGGCTGCACTCGCCCTCCGCATTCCTCGACCGGGCGAAAACAAGGATACCGCTTCCAGAATATTGGTCTTGCCCGCCCCGTTCGGTCCGTGAATGGCCACTGGCCGCCCGTCCAGAGACAACCGCACCAGCTTGTGAGACCGAAAATGCGAGACCGTAAGCTCGGTCAGGGCCAGTGCCATGACCCCTCCCTTCTTCTGTTCAAGAATACCTCCACCGGAGGCGTCGCGCGTCCGCGCGATCAGACGCGCATCGGCATGACAACATAAACTGCGCTCTGATCATTACCTTCGCGCATCAGGGTCGGATCGCCAGCTGAATTGAACATGAACACCGCATTCTCTCGATCCACCTGAGACGCAATCTCCAGCAGATATTTTGCGTTGAACCCAATCTCCAACCTTTCGTCACCGTACGCGACGGCCAGTTCTTCCTCGGCCGCGCCACTATCCGGTGCGTTCACCGACAGAACCAGTCTGTCGCCATCCAATTGTAGCTTTACCGCGCGCGAGCGTTCGGAAGACACCGTCGCCACCCGGTCCACGGCCTGCGCAAATTCAGCAGCATCCACTTCCAGCTTGCGGGTGTTCCCTTGTGGAATAACGCGCGTATAGTCGGGGAAGGTGCCGTCGATGACCTTCGAGGTCAGCGTGATATCCGGCGTGGCGAAGCGCACCTTGGTTTCGCTGACCGAAACAGCGATGTCCATTTCATCGTCATCCAGCAGCTTGCGAAGCTCGCCCACGGTTTTTCTGGGAACAATAACGCCTGGCATATCCGTCGCACCGTCAGGCAGATCGGCATCGATCCGAGCGAGACGGTGACCATCGGTGGCCACGCAGCGCAGCACTTTACCACCTTCGGATCCGTCGGACACGTGCATGTAGACACCGTTCAGATAATACCGTGTCTCTTCTGTTGAAATTGCGAATTTCGACTTGTCGAACAACCGACGCAGCAGGGCCGCAGATGCGGTGAAATTCGATTGATACTCCGATGACGCCATGACCGGAAAATCCTCTTTCGGCAGTGTCGCCAGCGAGAAATTCGACCGCCCGGCCTCAACCGTCAGACGCCCTGCTGCACTGTCCGCGGTCAGCGTGACCAACGCACCGTCGGGCAGTTTGCGCACGATCTCATGCAGAGTCGTTGCCGCAACTGTCGTGGCTCCTGCCTTTTCGACCTGTGCCGGGGCCTTGTCGACCACTTCGATATCCAGATCGGTCGCCCGAAACAGCGCCTGATCGCCTTCAGCTTCGATCAGCACATTGGCAAGTATGGGAATGGTATTGCGACGTTCCACAACGGATTGGGCCTGTGAAACGGCCTTAAGAAGGGTGCCGCGTTCGATGCTGATCTTCATACCCTCAGTTCCTCTGACTTGCGTACCGACATGGGCGGGACTGGCACGTTAGCGGTTCCACCCTGAGGCACAAGGATTTTTTACGGATTTCTGGGTCGGAATGTCCCAAGCGTCAAGGGCAGCGTGCCCGACAGGCATCAGTTCTGATCCAATCGTGGATTAATGCGCACAAGAAACGCCCCGGGCCCGAGGATCCGGGGCGGTTTCTTGCATTGCAGGCGCGGATCAGGCTTCTAGCGACCGGCGCAGCATTTCCACATCTTCAGCGATCTGACCATCGGTCAGCTTCAGCTCTTCAATGCGCTTGACGCCGTGCATGACCGTCGTGTGATCGCGCCCGCCAAAACGGCGGCCAATCTCGGGCAGGGACCGGCTGGTCAACTGTTTGCACAGATACATAGCCACCTGACGCGGACGCGCGTAAGAACGCAGGCGCTTTGGGCCGATGATGTCGGAGAGGCGAATGTTGTAGTATTCAGACACCTTCCGCTGAATCTCTTCGACGGTGATCTTGCGCTCGGAGGCACGCAATACATCCGCCAGACAATCCTGGGTCAGTTCCATGTCGATCTCGCGGCCAACCAATGACGCGAACGCGAACAGACGGGTCAACGCGCCTTCGAGCACGCGCACATTGGTCGAGATACGATGGGCCAGGAACTCCAGAACACCGTCGGCAATAGCCAGGTCAGGATAGGATGAGCTGTATTGCTGCACCTTGTTTTGCAGAATGCCCAGGCGCAGTTCATAATCGGTCGGGTGCAGGTCGACCACCAGACCACATTGCAGACGGGATTTTACCCGATCTTCCAGATCCTTGATCTCACCCGGGGCGCGATCGGCCGAGATGATGATCTGCTTGTTCTGATCTACCAGCGCGTTGAATGTATGGAAAAACTCTTCCTGAGTGGAATCCTTACCAGCGATGAACTGCACGTCGTCAACCATCAATACGTCAACCGAACGGAACAGGTGTTTGAAGTCCATCATCCGACGCTCGCGCAGGGCCTGCACGAACCGGTACATGAACTGTTCCGCCGACAGGTACAGAACGTTCAGTTCCGGGTGTTTGGTTTTCAACTCCCATGCAATGGCGTGCATCAGGTGGGTCTTACCCAGACCCACACCGCCGTACAAAACCAGCGGATTGAAGGTCACCGGCCCGCCCTCGGATACCCGGCGCGCGGCTGCATGGGCCAGTTCATTGGGCTTGCCGACTACAAAACTGTCAAAGGTAAAACGAGAATCCAGCGGTGCGGCCTGTAGCGATTCCAAGGCGTCCTGCGCTGTGTCCTGGTTCGGCGCGGTGACAGGTGCAGGCTGTGCCTCAGGTGCTGCATTGGCTGCAGGCTTCGGGCGCATCGGCGAGTTTGCTGCCACGCGGAAATCCAGACGCCGCACAGTTTCACCTGCGGTATTCAGTTCGTACAGAATGAGGTCCGCAAAATTCTGGCTGACGTAATTGCCCATAAAATTGGTCGGCACGGAGAAAACCGCCACGCCATCCTGAAGCTCTTTAAATTCCAAAGGCTCGATCCAGGTCGTATAGTTGTTCCGACCGATGGCCTTCAGCAATTTGTTACGCAGTAGTCCCCATTTCTCTTGTGTCATTAAGCGCCTCACGCATCCCATTCTTATTGGCCTGTCAGCCTTATTCAGACGAAGCCGGTTTCCCGGTATTGTATTCACACGCAATAGGAATCCTGTCGTCAAACCAATTGGTTTGACGGGACTGTCCCGGAGTGCTCGGTAAACCCCAAATCTGGCGCTCAAGAATAATAGAGCGCCCCGAAAATCGGGTTGCACGTCGCAATCTCAATTTTTAGACAGGGCCGAAATCACCGGGTATAACCCGGAAACCACGGCAGATCGGCAGCCTGGCTTGCGCCAGTCGTCGACAATTGTCCCCAGATCGTTCTGATGCCCGTCAGTTCAATCGGGTAAACAGCCTGTCCCCCCAAGCGAGTGAATCGCTGACATCAGTGGTAGCAATTCGAAGCGGGGCGCGGCAACGAAACTCTGATATTGACTCGGGTCTTTGGCCGAAAGAATCTCTCGGTTTCGTGAAGGCGCGGTTTTCTGGCAACACGAAAAAAGGCGTCGCAATGTGCGACGCCTTTCAGAATAGTTCAGCTTTTCTGACATGACGCAGGGTCACCCGAAAGCTTAACCCAGCGCTTTGACTCGCGAGGACAGACGCGACATTTTGCGGGCCGCAGTGTTCTTGTGGAAGACACCTTTGGTGACGCCACGCATCAGCTCGGGCTGAGCCGCACGCAGGGCCGCGGTCGCCGCGTCCTTGTCGCCGGATGCGATCGCTTCTTCGACTTTCCGCAGATAGGTGCGGATGCGCGAACGACGTGCTTTGTTGATTGCGAAACGCTTTTCGTTCTGACGGGCGCGTTTCTTTGCCTGAGGCGAATTAGCCATGTGTCTCTGACCTTTTGTTCGGTACGGTTGTCTAGGGTTGCGCGCCACGGACATATCCGCACCGGATCAGAAATCACGAGTGTGAGTCGGGCCAAGCGGGCCGCACGCGCATGTATAGCGGCGCTCTTTACCCAAGTTTGGGGGGATTGCCAAGTTGATTCTTCACACCATGGCCGGAAAAAAGGGGCGGGCTCAAGCCCACCCGCCATAGAGGTCCAGCGCGTTACTTGTCGCGGAATTGCGCCGTGCGCTTTTCGAGGAACGCGGCCATACCCTCTTTCTGATCTTCGGTTGCGAACATCGAATGGAAGACACGACGCTCGAACAGCATACCTTCGCTCAGCGGAAGCTCGTAGCTGCGGTTCACCGCTTCTTTCGCGGCCATCGCGGTCAGCTGAGACTTCTCGGCAATTTTCTGCGCTGCGCTCACAGCTTCTTCGATGAGCTTCTTGGCCGGCACTACCCTGCTCACGAGACCTGCGCGTTCAGCTTCGTCCGCATCCATGAAACGCCCCGTCAGGTTCATGTCCATCGATTTGGATTTACCCACAAACCGCGTCAGACGCTGACTTCCACCCAGACCGGCAATGACGCCCAGATTGATCTCGGGTTGGCCAAACTTCGCGGTGTCCGCCGCGATGATGAAATCGCACAGCATGGCAAGTTCACATCCGCCGCCCAGCGCATAGCCTGCGACGGCCGCAATGATCGGCTTGCGAATCGCGGTCACACGATCATTCGCGTCCGCAAAAAGGTTGATGTTGTAGACGTCGACAAAACTCATCTCGGACATCTCCTTGATGTCCGCGCCGGCGGCAAAGGCCTTGTCCGAGCCGGTGATAACGATGCAGCGCACTTTGTCATTGCTGTCCGCATCTTCCAGCGCAGTGCAGAGCTCACCCAGCAACTGGGTGTTCAACGCGTTCAGCGCATCCGGTCGGTTGAGTTTTATAAGTGCGACGTGGTCTTCGATTTCGACGATGATCGTCTCAAAAGCCATGAGGAGAAAGCTTCCGGTTGTTCCGTTCAGGTACGATTCCTTACCACGCGAAAAACTTGGATCAAGCTATCTTTGGCATTGCGCACAATAGAAGGATGAGCGACCGGACTGGGTGATTCTCTTGATCAGCGCTCCGCACCCTTCGGTCCGGCAGGCCTCGCCCTCGCGGCCATAGACATCAAACTTGTGCTGAAAATATCCAAGTTCTCCATCGGCTTGGCGGAAATCCCGCAGCGAGGACCCACCGGCTTTTATGGCGTCCTGCAACACCTGCCGGATGATCGGAACAAGCGCCGCCACGCGGGATGTAGAAATCTGTCCGGCTTTTCGACGTGGCGACACTCGGCCGCGATAAAGAGCTTCACAAACATAGATATTGCCCAGACCGGCAACGATTCCCTGATCCAGCAGGGCGGATTTGACAGGAGTGTTCTTGCCTTTGAACGTATCGATCAGGTGTTGGTCGTGAAAATCGTTGCCCAAGGGTTCAGGCCCCAGAACCGATAGCAGCTTGTGATCCTCGGCGTTGGCGGTTTGCAACAGGTCCATCGCGCCAAACCGGCGCGGATCGTTGAAGGTGATGCGCGCGCCATTGGCCATATGAAAGACCACATGGTCATGTTTTTGCACGGCGGGATGGTCATGGACGAACTGCCCCAACGGGTCGCCCGACACCGTCATCCGCCCCGACATACCTAGGTGGATCAGCAACGTCTCACCGCTGCTAAGATCCGCCAGGATGTATTTCGACCGCCGCCGCAGCCGCTCCACCCGCTGCCCGGTCAACCGTTCGGCCATACGTTCGGGGAACGGCCAGCGCAGATCGGGGCGTTTCACATCAGCCCGTTCAATCACGACCCCTTCCATCGCAGGACTCAGGCCGCGTCTTACTGTCTCGACCTCAGGTAATTCGGGCATTACGGGGCTCCTAATTCAAAGGGCCGCATTGTGCCCGCCTCTCTTGGCCCTATAACAGAGGCGAAATTCGACAAACGGCAAGGCAAATGTCCGACAACAGCGACAAGACCACTCATTTCGGTTTCGAAACCGTCCCCGAGGCCGAAAAGGCCGGGCGCGTGCAGGGCGTTTTCAACTCGGTTGCCTCGAAATATGACGTGATGAACGATGTCATGTCGATGGGCATCCACCGGGTCTGGAAGGACGCGATGATGGACTGGCTAGCGCCCCGCCCCGGCCAGCGGCTTCTGGACGTGGCCGGCGGTACGGGCGACATCTCGTTCAGGTTCCTCAAACGCGCGGGCCACGGCCACGCCACGGTGCTGGATCTGACCGAGCCGATGCTGATCGAAGGGCGGCAACGTGCCGAAGCAGATCAGATGTCGGACAGCCTGAATTGGGTTGTAGGCGATGCCATGGCCCTGCCTTTCGAAGACAGTACATTCGATGTTTATACGATCTCGTTCGGCATTCGGAACGTCACCCGCCCGCAAGAAGCTTTGAACGAGGCTTACCGTGTGCTGAAACCCGGCGGCCGCCTGATGGTTCTGGAATTCAGCCAGTTGCCCAATGACGGGCTGCAAAAGCTCTATGATCTTTACAGCTTCAACGTCATACCACGCATGGGGAAACTGATCGCCAATGACTATGACAGCTATCAGTACCTGGTCGAATCGATCCGAAAATTCCCCGATCAGGAGACGTTCCTGAACATGGTTCGCACAGCAGGCTTTGAAAACGCCAAATACCGCAACCTGAGCATGGGTATCGCCGCGCTGCATTCAGGCTGGAAGATCTGACGCATGCGTGGTCCCCATAACATCATCCGCCTGATCCGCACAGGCGCCACGCTCGAGCGCACAGGCGCAATGAACGTGGTACTGGATGCGTTCGAAGCCCCGCGCGCCGTTCGTATCCTGGCCCACGCATTGGGCAAACCCTTTCAATGGCTTGGCTACAAGGGCGACCCCGGGATGCCGCCCGCCACGCGCGCCCTGACGGCGCTTGGTCCCGCCTATATAAAATTCGGTCAAGTGCTTTCGACCCGCCCTGACGTCGTTGGAAATGAACTGGCCGAGCAACTGCGCGTTCTGCAAGACAAGCTACCGCCTTTCTCCAAAGCCGACGCGATGGCCGAAGTCGAGAAAGAACTGGGTCAGCCGATCTCAGAAATGTTCAGCGAATTCAGCGAACCGATTGCTGCAGCATCTATTGCGCAGGTTCACAAGGCCAAGCTGACCAGCACGGGTGAAGATGTCGCGGTCAAAGTCCTGCGCCCGGGTATCGAACGTGCTTTCCGCAAGGATGTCGATGCGTTCTATTTTGCCGCCCGCATGGTGCAACTCTGCGCGCCTGGCGCGCGTCGTCTGCGCCCGATGGAAGTGATCGAGCATTTCGACGGTGTCGTACGCGGCGAACTGGACCTGCGCCTGGAAAGCGCCGCTGCGTCAGAATATGCCGCCAACACCAAGGACGACGCCGGCTTCTGGCTGCCGCCCGTTGTGTGGTCGCTGTCCGCGCGCCGCGTCATGACGCTCAGCTGGGCGGACGGGGTCGCGCTCGGTGACAATGATGCTCTGGATGCCGCAGGTCATAACCGCAATGATCTGGCCGAGCGTGTCCTGCGCCTGTTCCTTCTCCATGCTCTGCGCGACGGCTTTTTTCACGCCGACATGCACCAGGGCAACCTGAAGGTGGCCGCGAACGGAGATATCGTAGCCTATGATTACGGCATCATGGGTCATATCGATGAATACACACGCCGGGTCTATGCCGAAATCCTGTTTGGCTTCATCCGCCGTGACTACAAACGCGTAGCCGAGGTGCATTTCGAAGCCGGCTATGTTCCCGCCAATCAGGACGTGGACGAGTTCGCCCGCGCTCTGCGGGCCGTGGGCGAGCCGATCTTCGGCATGGATGCCACGCATATTTCCATGGGGCGGTTGCTGAGCTATCTGTTCGAAGTAACCGAACGGTTCGGGATGGAAACACGAACCGAGTTGATTCTGCTTCAACGCACCATGGTTGTCGTCGAAGGCGTCGCGCGCTCACTCGATCCTCATATGAACATCTGGGAAGTTGCGCGCCCCGTAGTCGAAGACTACATCAAACAATCCATCGGCCCCCGGGCGGCCCTGCGGGATTTGGGAAAAACCGCGATGGTTCTGGCCCGCTTCGGTCCGCGTCTGCCGGCCCTGGTCGAAAACGCACTGATCGCGCAAACCCAGAAAGACGAACCGCAGACGCCCAACCTGTGGTCCATTGTTCTGCCTGCCACGATCGGAGCCGCGGCAGGTGCAGCGCTGGTCTTACTGATCAGCGCGCTCAACTAAAACCAACCCGCCTGCTTCATCTGGCCAAAAATATCCTCGGGGGGAATCACGCCTTGCGCGATGGGGGGCAGACAGCCCCCCGGGCCACTTGCGGATCAAAGCCGTTCGATGGCGATGGCAATCCCCTGACCGCCCCCGATGCACATCGTGACCAGCCCTTTGGACCCTCCGGTACGTTCCAACTCATACAGCGCTTTTAGCGTGATGATCGCACCCGTGGCACCCACCGGATGACCCAACGCAATCGCACCGCCGTTGGGGTTCACCTTGTTCGCGTCCAATCCAAGTTCCTGATTCACGGCCAGAGCCTGCGCGGCGAAGGCTTCATTGCTTTCAATCACGTCGAAGTCTTCTGCTGACAAGCCCGTCTTCTTCAACAGGTTTTGCACTGCCGGAACAGGGCCAATGCCCATGACTTCCGGCCGCACTCCTGCATGCGCATACCCAATGACACGCGCCTTCGGTTTCAACCCAGCCTTTTCGGCCGCATCCGCTGTCGCCAGCACCATCGCCGCCGCACCGTCATTGATGCCAGAGGCATTGCCGGCCGTCACACGCCCATCCTTTTTGAACACCGGGCGCAGCCCCGCCAGCGCTTCAGCGGTCGTCGCCTTTGGATGCTCGTCGACTTTAAAGTCGACCATGTCCCGTTTGACCTTGACCTGTATCGGTGTGATCTGACTTTCGAAGTATCCAGCCTCGATCGCCGCAGCCGCTCGTGTCTGGCTGGCCATGGCGAACGCATCCATCTGATCGCGGCTGATCTGATGCTCATCCGCCACGTTTTCCGCCGTCACCCCCATATGTCCGGTGCCAAAGGGGCAGTTCAGCGCGCCCAGCATCATGTCCAGCGAGGTAACGTCGCCCATCTTCGCGCCCCAGCGCGCCTGCGGAACGATATAGGGGCTTCGTGACATGCTCTCTGCTCCGCCCGCTACCGCGAAGTCAGCATCGCCCAGCATCAGTGACTGCACGGCTGACACAATCGCCTGCGCGCCGGATCCGCACAGGCGGTTCACGTTCATGGCCGGTGTGCCGTTGGGAATGCCCGCCTGCATCGCGGCGACGCGCGACAGATACATGTCACGCGGTTCAGTATTGATCACGTGACCGAACACCACATGCCCGATTTGCGCCCCCGCAACCCCCGAGCGCTCAAGCGCCGCTTCGGTCGCGACAGTGGCCAGATCTATCGGCGCGGTTGAAGCCAGCGCACCACCAAAGGTGCCAATTGCGGTGCGGGCACCGTCGAGAATAACAATATCGCTCATGAGTTACTCCTCCTGAATTTCGCTGCATTATGCATGCGCAGAATGGTACTGTCGCCCCAGACGTCCCGTCACGGCGGCAATTGACATTGCATTGCGCAGCACGCATGGATTCCGTCATGACGGAAGACACAGACGATATCCTGAACCTCCTGCCCGCCCGCTTGAAAGAGGCGCGTCGGGCCAAGGGCCTTTCCCTGGAAGCGGTCGCCAATCTCAGCGGCGTGTCCCGGTCCATGGTCAGTCAGATCGAACGCGGAGAAAGCAGCCCTACGATCTCGACCTTGTGGAACCTGACGCGAGCGTTGCAGGTGGATTTCGCCGGTCTCTTGGAGGGCACAAAGGCCACTGACCAGATCGAGGTGCTCAGAAACCCCGAAGTGCCCAGCATCGACAATATGGGGCAGAACTGCCGAATTCGCATCCTGTCACCGCCAGAAGAGGCCGGAGGTCATGAAGTCTATGATATCGAATTCGACGAGGACGGGGCCCTGAACAGCCAACCCCACGCCCGCGGTGCCCGTGAACAGCTCACCGTGCTGGAAGGCGCGGTCAAAGTCACTTCAGGCAATGCAGTGACCGAGTTGAACCAGGGGGACACGGCCCGATATGCCGCCGACATTGCGCATTCCATCTGTGCCATAGGACCGGCCCGGGTATTCCTGATCGTAAAGAACGCCTGACATCCGCAAAATTCCGCCTTCACGGATATTTTTCCTTCATATTGAATTTCCCCTATTTGGGAATTTCATCCGCTATGTTAGATGTGCGACTCAGATGAACGGAGGTCGCAATGGCAGATGCATTCCTGTCCCATATCACGGACACACTTGCGCAGATCGAATCTGAGGGTCTTTACAAACGCGAACGAATGATCACCTCGCCTCAGGGCGGTGAGATCACTGTGGGCGGCAAGCAGGTGATCAACCTCTGTGCCAACAACTATCTGGGTCTGGCGGATCACCCGGCGCTGATCGAGGCCGCGACACAAGCGATGGGGCCCAAAGGGTTCGGCATGGCGTCGGTTCGATTCATCTGTGGTACGCAAGACATTCACCGCGAACTGGAACAACGTCTTGCCAATTTCCTGAACAAGGACGACTCCATCCTTTTTGCCGCCTGTTTCGACGCCAATGGCGGGTTGTTTGAACCCCTTCTGGGACCGGAAGACGCCATCATTTCGGACAGCCTGAACCACGCCTCGATCATCGACGGCGTGCGGCTGTGCAAGGCCAAACGCTATCGCTATCTGAACAACGACATGAATGACCTCGAAGCCTGGCTGAAACAGGCGCGTGAGGACGGGGCGCGGCATATCATGATCGCCACCGATGGCGTGTTCTCGATGGACGGCTATCTGGCCAACCTGCCGAGAATCCGGGAACTGGCCGATAAATACGATGCGATTGTCATGGTGGACGATTGCCATGCGACCGGCTTCATGGGGCCGAACGGGGCCGGCACACCGGATCATTTCGGCGTCGATGTGGATATTCTGACGGGAACCTTGGGCAAGGCACTGGGGGGGGCAATCGGCGGCTATATCGCCGGGCCGCAGCCAGTGATCGACCTGCTGCGGCAGCGGGCGCGGCCCTATCTGTTCTCAAACTCGCTGCCGCCCTCCATCGTCGCTGCCGGATTGGAGGCGATCCGTCTGGTCGAAGAAGGCGACATGCTGCGCGCGCAACTGTTCGGCAACGCCAAGTACTGGCGCGCTGGCTTGGAAAAGCTTGGTTTTGACCTGCTGCCCGGGGAACACCCGATCATCCCGGTGATGCTGGGTGAGGCGACGCTGGCTCAAGACATGGCCTCACGGCTGTTCGACGAAGGCGTCTATGTTTCGGGTTTCTTCTTTCCGGTCGTCCCACGCGGGCAAGCGCGGATCAGAACGCAGATGAATGCGGCTCTGACCAAGGATGAACTGGACCGCGCCCTGTCCGCATTTGGCAAGGTCGGCAAAGAACTGGGGGTCATCGAATGATCCTTCCATCGGTCATTGATGTGATCGACGACACCCCCATGGTTGAACTGTCGCGCGTGTGTGCCCAGCAAAAGCTGAACGGGCGTATCATCGCCAAGCTTGACTACTTGCTGCCGGGATTTTCGAAAAAGGACCGCGCGGCAAAGTCCATCATCCAAACGGCGCGCGCAGACGGTACTTTGTCACCGGGGCAAACGGTGGTCGAACTGACCTCGGGCAATATGGGCACCGGGCTGGCCATTGTTTGCGGTATTCTGGGCCATCCTTTCGTGGCGGTCATGAGCGCCGGAAACTCGGTCGAACGCGCACGTATGATGCGGGCCCTGGGGGCCGAAGTTGTCATCGTGCCCCAGGCCCCGGGCAGCAAACCCGGCGAAGTCTCGGGCGCCGATCTTGAACTGGTCGATGTCAAGGCAAAATGCATCACAGCTGAACGTGACGCATTTCGTGCGGATCAATTTGGTCATTCGGGAAATCCCAAGGCCCACGAAACCGGGACCGGACCAGAGATATGGGCGCAATCCGAAGGCACCGTCACGGCATTCTGCGACTTTGCAGGATCCGGTGGAACACTGGCTGGCGCGGCAGAGTATCTGAACCGGCACGGCGTACGGTGTTATGCCATAGAACCCGAAGGCGCACGCGCATTGGCCGGTGAACCAGTTTCGATCCCGGATCACCCCATTCAGGGCGGTGGTTACGCCATGGGTGATCTGGTGCATCTGAAGGACACCCAATTGGCCGGACACCTTGCTGTTTCGGGAAAGGCCGCGCGGGATTGTGCCCGGCTTCTGGCCCGGACCGAGGGGATATTCGCCGGCTACTCGGCAGGCGCGAACCTTGCTGCGGCAATTGAACTGCTTCGCGGTCCCGAGGAAGGCGGCTGTGTCGCAATCGTCACGTGTGACAGCGGCTTGAAATACCTGTCGACCGATTTGTGGGAGTAAGTGCATGCGACCCAACACAATGAAAGCACTGGAAAAGTCCAATCCCGAAGAGGGGCTGTGGATGGTGCAGGCCCCGATCCCCGAAATCGGCCCGGATGAGGTGCTGATCCGTATCCACAAGACGGGCATCTGCGGCACCGACATCCATATCTGGAACTGGGACGAATGGGCCTCTCACACCGTGCCAGTTCCGATGATCACTGGCCATGAGTTTGCCGGAGAGATCGTAGAGATCGGGCGCAACGTGACAGGGCTTGAAATCGGCCAGCGGTGCTCGGGCGAAGGCCATCTGATCACCACCGACAGCCGCCAGAGCCGCGCGGGAAAGTTTCATCTGGATCCGGGCACTCGGGGCATTGGAGTGAACGAACAGGGCGCATTTGCCGAGTATCTGAAACTGCCTGCTTTCAACGTGGTTCCCTTGCCCGACGACATACCGGATGAGATCGGAGCCATCCTCGATCCGCTGGGCAACGCGGTGCATACTGCCCTCAGCTTTGATTTGCTGGGCGAGGATGTTCTGATCACGGGTGCAGGCCCCATCGGCATCATGGCCGCTGCCGTTGCTCGTCACGCGGGTGCGCGCAACGTGGTCATCACCGACATCAACGCTGACCGATTGAAACTGGCGGAACATGTGGTTCCTTCGGTGCGTACCGTCGATGTATCCACCGAGGATTTGCAGGACGTCATAGCCAAGCTTGGGATGAAAGAGGGGTTCGATGTCGGGCTTGAAATGTCCGGCTCGCAAGCCGCCCTTGACCAGATGGTCGAAGCGTTGGTGATGGGTGGAAAAATCGCACTGCTGGGGATTCCACCGGGCAAATCTCCGGTCGACTGGTCGCGCATCGTCTTCAAGGCGATCACGATCAAGGGCGTCTATGGGCGTGAGATGTTCGAGACGTGGTACAAGATGATCGCCATGCTGCAAAACGGTCTGGATGTGTCCCGCGTGATCACGCACCGCTTTGCGGTTGATGAATTCGCCAAAGGGTTTTCCGCGATGAAATCAGGCCTGTCCGGCAAGGTTGTTCTGGACTGGACCTAACGCGCTGGAAAGTTGCAACCTCAGCCCCTAGACAGGTGCAGAACCTGCACAAGGGAGGCATGAGATGGGCGAGGACAAAGACGATCGTCTGTTGCAGCGGGGGGTAGAAGACACCCTGGTCACTGATTTCGCTGAAACGCACCGCAAAAGCTATGGCGACTTCCTGCAACTGAAGACGCTGCTGAACCTGCAAAAGACCTTTCAGGACCCCGCACAACCTGACGAGATGCTGTTCATCATCATTCATCAGGTTAGTGAGCTGTGGCTGAAACTGATGCATCACCAACTGGTCGAGGTCCGCCGGTTCCTGCAAGAAGATGAATTCGGACCCGCCATGAAGAACCTCGACCGCATAAAGGCCATTCAACGGCAATTGATTGCGGCCTGGGAAACCCTGCTGACCATGACGCCGGCCGACTATATGACGTTTCGGCAGGCCCTCGGCAATTCTTCCGGGTTTCAAAGCTATGGGTACAGGCAGATCGAGTTCATTCTGGGCAACAAGGATGCCTCGACCCTGAAAGTGCACGAGCATGACCCTGAGGTGATGGAGATGCTGAACGCCGCCCTGACCAAACCGTCCCTGTATGACGAAGTGTTGCACATGCTGGCCCGACAGGGGTTCGACGTTCCAAGTGATTTGGTCGAGCGGGACTACTCCGAACCATATTCCGGCGATTCGCGAGTGGTTCGAATCTGGGTCGAAGTGTTCCGCAACACGAACAAGTATTGGGATCTGTATGCGCTGGCCGAAAAACTCATGGATGTGGAAAGCCTGTTTCAACGCTGGCGCTTTGACCACGCCACCGCAGTTGAACGTGTGATCGGAATGCAACCCGGTACCGGAGGTTCCAGCGGCGTGGCTTTCTTGCGAAAAGCGCTTGGGTTGCGGTTCTTCCATGACCTCTACGATGTGCGGACGGAACTGATGTACAGCGGACAGGACTGAGGCATGCTGTATCGTGGATTTTCACAAGCCGAATTGGAGCGGGAGTACTCTCCCAGTTCGATGATCGGTGGTGACCTGGCCCCCTATCTTGCCAGTTATCAAGCGCTCAGTGCGCAGGCCCGTACCAAGCTCCCCGTTCAAGAAAACCTGACTTATGGCGACAGCCAGACCCATGTGCTGGATTTCTTTCCCACGCAAGGGGCTGGCGCAGCGTTGCATGTCTTTATTCACGGAGGCTATTGGCAGGACCTCAGCCAACGCGAATCGGCCTTGATGGCCCCGGCGCTGATCGAAGCTGAACAATCTTTCGCAACCTTGAATTACACGCTCGCCCCGGATGCGCGGCTGGATCAAATGGTCAACGAATGCCGCGACGCGCTTCTGTGGCTTGCATCAAAGGCCGAGGCATTGGGATTCGATCCGACACGGATCACCTTGTCAGGGCACAGTGCCGGTGCCCATCTGGCAAGCATGGTCATGGCAACCTCGGCCGGCGCATTGGCCCGCGCCGGGCTGCGCGTGCGTGACGTGCTTCTGATCAGCGGCGTTTACGATCTGGAACCCATCAGTATGACGTCTGTGAATGACCCGCTGCACCTGACCCCGGTCGAGGTGAACGATCTGTCTCCGATCCGCAACCTGCCCCCACCAGGCCCCCGCTATCATGTGTCAGTGGGGGAACGGGACACGAGCGAATTCATTCGTCAAAGCCGCGACTATGCGGAACGACTGCGCAAGGCCGGGCACTCGGTCAGCTTTGCCCTGGAACAGGGAATGCATCACTTCGATATCATCATGCATTCCGGTACATTCTTACCCGACACGAAATAGCTGATTCTACAAAAGAAAACAGCGGCCCAATCTGAGCCGCTGTTTTCTTGTTTCTATCCCGCTTCGGATCAATCCAAGGTGCGGGTAACTTCTTCGCGCTCGAAAATCTCGATCACATCGCCCTCGCGAATATCGTCGTAGTTCTCGAACGCCATACCGCATTCCTGGCCAGACTGAACTTCGGCCACTTCGTCCTTGAAGCGCTTCAGCGTCTTCAGCGTGCCTTCGTGAATAACCACGTTGTCGCGCAGCAGGCGGACGCCTGCGGAGCGACGCGCAACGCCTTCGGTCACCAGACAGCCAGCAACCTTGCCGACACCAGTAACCTTGAACACTTCGCGAATCTCGGCATAACCGATGAACTTCTCGCGGATCTCAGCGCTCAGCAAGCCGGATGCGGCAGCTTTCACGTCGTCGACCAGATCGTAGATCACCGAGTAATAGCGAATCTCGACACCCTTCTGGTTTGCGGTGTTCCGGGCAGAGGCGTTGGCACGGACGTTGAAGCCAAAGATCGGAGCGCCCGAAGCTTCGGCCAGACCGACATCCGTTTCGGTGATGGCACCCACGCCCGAGTGCAGTACACGCACGCGAACCTCGTCGTTCCCGATCTTCTCCATCGCCTGAACGATGGCCTCGGCGGAACCCTGAACGTCTGCCTTCATCAGGATCGGCAGCTCGGTGACGTTTTCGTCTTCCTTGGCCTTCTGCATCAGCTGTTCGAGTGTGGTCGCAGCACCAGCGGCGGCGCGTTTGTCCTTGGCAGCCTGCTCGCGGTATTCAGCGATCTCTCGGGCCTGAGCTTCGGTCTCGGTCACGTTCAGAACGTCGCCTGCTTCGGGCGTGCCATTCAGACCCAGAACCTCAACCGGAACTGACGGGCCCGCTTCCTGGACGCGGTCACCCTTGTCGTTGATCAGCGCACGGACCTTACCGTATTGCTCGCCCACGACAAAGATATCGCCCTGGCGCAGCGTGCCGTTCTGAACCAGAACAGTGGCCACAGGACCACGACCCACATCCAATTGGGCCTCGATCACTGCACCCTGAGCGGCGCGGTTGGGGTTGGCTTTCAGCTCCAGAATCTCGGCTTGAAGCGCGATGGCTTCCAGCAGCTCGTCCAGCCCCTGACCGGTGATGGCGGACACTTCGACGTCCTGAACCTCACCCGACATTTTCTCGACGATGACTTCATGCTGCAACAGATCGGTGCGTACCTTGTCCGGATTTGCATCCGGCTTGTCGACCTTGTTGATCGCTACGATCATCGGCACTCCGGCCGCCTTAGCGTGGTTGATCGCTTCGATCGTCTGAGGCATCACCGCATCATCGGCGGCGACAACCAGAACCACGATATCCGTTACCTGAGCACCGCGTGAGCGCATCGAAGTAAAGGCCGCGTGACCTGGCGTATCCAGGAAGGTCAGCGTCGTGCCGCCATCGGTTTTTACCTGATAGGCACCGATATGCTGCGTGATACCACCGGCTTCACCCGCCACAACCCGCGCGTCGCGGATTGCGTCCAACAACGAAGTCTTACCGTGGTCAACGTGACCCATGATGGTAATGACAGGCGGACGTGGCTGCAGATCTGCTTCGCTGTCTTCGACTTCCTTGATGACGTCTTCAACATCCGAATCAGAGACACGGGTAACCTTGTGGCCGAATTCTTCGATGATCAGCTCGGCAGTGTCGGCGTCGATGGTCTGGTTCTGCGTGACCATCATGCCCATGTTCATCAGCGATTTGACCACATCTGCCACACGCTCGGCCATACGGTTGGCCAGTTCCGAAACAAGAATAGCTTCGGGCAACTGAACGTCACGGATGACCTTTTCCCGCTCGACAGTGCCGCCCATGGCTTTCTGACGCGCACGCTCCTGCTTGCGCTTCATCGCTGCCATCGACCGGTGCCGGTTGCCTTCGCCACCGGTGGCCTGACCCAGAGTCAGCTTCCCCGAACGGCGGTTGTCGTCGCGACCCTTGCCACGACCACGTTGTTCACGTTCGCGATCCTGTTTGCGCGGTGTGGCCGCAGGCGCAGGTTTACTCGCCGGGCTGCGGGCCACTTTGGGCTCTTCCGGAGCAGGCGCCGTAGCAGCGCGCTTGGCGGCTTCTTCCGCCTCTTTGCGCTTGCGCTCTTCATCCTCAGCCTTCTGTCGCGCACGCTCTTCAGCTTCGCGCTGTTCGCGTTCTTTGGCCTCAAGTTCCGCACGGCGGCGGGCGCGCTCTTCTTCGCGCGCTTTTTCAGCTGCCTCGCGGGCGGCGGCCTCTTCGACCTCGCGGGCCTTAGCAGCCTGCAGCGCCTTCATCCGGCGGGCCATTTCCGCATCGGAAATTCCCGCGGGACGACGCGACGGATCACCCGAAGGAGCAGTACCGCCACCCGGCTTTGCTGCGCCCGGCTTGGGGACCACCACGCGTTTGCGTTTGGTTTCCACCACGACATTCTTGGTGCGTCCGTGGCTGAAACTCTGTTTCACATTTCCGGGACGTGTCCCGCCACGAAGACCCAATGTCTTTTTGCCGTCATTATCGCTCATAAAGCTATTTACCCTTCCGTGCGGCCCCTGCCGCCGTCATCCGTTTCGCGCAAGCCACGCAGGCGCTGCGCTTCCTCTACAACACGTTTGGCGAGTCCGCCAGAGGCCAACGCAGCATGAATCACCGTTTGGCGCCCAAATGCCTGCCCTAATTCGTCTGCGGTTAGCCAACCTATGTATTTTCCGAAGTGCGGCGTACTCAGCTTGGACTTACCGCGCCCCGATCCATCCGCGGCCTGAATCAGCACCTGTGCTTCTTCCCGGTCCAGCCACGTCTTGACCTTTTCGTACCCGGCAACCGCATCACCGGACTTGCGCGCCAGGCTGAGCAGCTCAACAACACGGCGTGCGATCTGCTTTTCAACCTCATCTGTCAAGTCCGTGGGCACGGTCACTTGTGCCTTGAACCCCCGCGCAAACAGTTTCTTGCCAATGGCCTTTTCCAGAGCGGCACGATCCGCCGCCACATAGACCCCTCGTCCCGGCAGTTTCGCCGCGACATCCGGAAAAACCTGACCGTCCGGCCCTGCCACGAAGCGGATCAGCCCGTACTTGGGCTGAACCTCGCCTGTGGCGATGCACTTACGCTCGGGCCCCTCGGACCGATCCTTATGGACGCCACCGCGACTCATACGCGCCACCCGAAGCCTGAGATCAGGCCTCGACCTCCTCGCCTGTCGCGTCGCCGTCGATGTCTTCTTCCGCCTGTTCCAGCTCTGCGGGATCAACCCAACCCAACAGGATACGCGCAGTCATGACCATGTCTTGCGCTTCTTCCAGCGTTACACCGAAAGGCTCCAGTACACCGTCATCCTTGACGCGTTCACCATCGACGGTCGTCCAGCCACCGGCCAGTTCCCAGTCGGCACAAGTTGCAAAGTCTTCCAGGGTCTTCACATCGTCCTTGGCCAGTGCCTCCACCATCTGGGGTGTCAGACCTTCGAATTCAATGAGGCTGTCCTCGGCACCCAGTGCACGCGCTGCATCCAGTGCAGCCTTGGCCTGTGCCTCCAGATACTCACGCGCACGTGTTTGAAGTTCCTGCGCGGTGCCTTCGTCAACACCGTCGATGACCAGCAGTTCGTCAATCTCGACATAGGCCACTTCTTCGAGGTTGGTGAACCCTTCAGAAACCAGCAACTGAGCAAAGAATTCGTCCAGATCCAATGTTTCCATGAACAGTTGGGTACGGGCTTCGAATTCTTTCTGACGACGTGCCGATTCTTCGGCTTCGGTCATGATGTCGATGTCCAGATTGGTCAGCTGGCTGGCCAGACGCACGTTCTGGCCGCGGCGACCAATGGCAAGGCTCAGCTGCTCTTCGGGAACCACAACTTCGATCTTGCCGGCTTCTTCGTCCAAAACCACCTTTGACACCTCGGCGGGTTGCAGCGCGTTCACCAGGAAGGTCGGCTGATCTTCGTTCCATGGGATGATATCAATTTTCTCGCCCTGCAACTCGTTCACAACAGCCTGCACGCGGCTGCCGCGCATACCAACGCAGGCCCCGACAGGGTCGATCGAGTTGTCATACGAGATGACGGCGATCTTGGCGCGCGAACCGGGGTCGCGGGCTACGGCCTTGACCTCGATAATGCCATCATAGATTTCCGGCACTTCCATCTTGAACAGCTCGGCCATGAATTCCGGCGCAGTGCGCGACAGGAAAATCTGGTGGCCACGTACTTCGCGGCGCACTTCCTTGATGTACGCGCGCACACGGTCATTCGGGCGATAGCTTTCGCGACCGATCTTGTCATTGCGGCGCAGAACGGCTTCGGCACCGCCCAGATCAACGATCACATTGCCGAACTCCTCGCGCTTGACCGCACCGTTGATGATGGTGCCTGCGCGATCCTTGAATTCTTCGTACTGACGATCCCGCTCGGCCTCACGAACCTTTTGCAAGATGACCTGCTTGGCCGATTGCGCCGCGATCCGGCCCATTTCAACCGGAGGCACTTCTTCGACATAGACATCGCCAACTTGGGGCGCTTCCATGTATTGCTTGGCCTGCTCGACGGTCATCTCGGCCTGGTAGTTCTCTAGCTCTTCATCCTCGACCACGGTGCGAACACGGGTGAAGGTCGCCTTACCTGTTTTGCGGTCGATGCTAACGCGGATGTCCATCTCGGCGCCGTAGCGGCTCTTGGCGGCACGGGCGAGCGATTCCTCCATCGCTTCGACAACCAGACCGGGGTCGATCATCTTTTCACGGGCCACGGCCTCGGCGGTCTGCAGCAGCTCCAGCTGGTTGGCTGAGGTGATTGCCATCAGTTCGTCTCCTCTTCGGACCCTTCGGTCTCAATCTCGTCGAAAGCGTTTTCGTTCAGGGCACCGGCATCCTTGCGCTGGCGCAGCATTTCCTTGATCAGATCATCGGTCAGGACCAGCTTGGCATCGCTCAGCCAGTCGAATTGCAGACCGATGGTGATTGTCTCATCCCCCTCGGGGATGTTGATCAGAACCTCTTCCCCTTCGATCCCGGCCAGTTCACCCTTGAAACGGCGGCGGCCATCAATCAGTTCGGCGGTCTCAATCTTGGCTTCATACCCCTCAAAGTTCTCAAAATCCTTGAGACGGGTGAGAGGGCGGTCGATACCAGGGCTGGAGACCTCAAGCGTATAGGCGTCAAGAATCGGGTCCTCGACATCCAGCGTGGCACTGACCGCGTTGGAAATTTCAGCGCAATCATCCACTTCGATTCCGCCATCGGGCTTGTCGGCCATGATCTGCAGTGTGGTCAGCTTGCCGCTCATCAGTCGGATGCGAACCAACTCATACCCCAGATCTTCGATCACGGGGGTGATGATCTCGGCAAGTCGCCGGTCGATGGCAGCTTTGGCTATCAAGTCGTTTGTCATCTGGTGCTCTACCCTTCAAACGGGCACAAAAAAACGGGCGCGCGGCCCGTCGAATTTTCCGGTGGAGCCTTGGACCAGAAGTCCAACGCGCCGCTGTTGAAACTGCATATACGCAGGATGGTCCGAGTCTGCAACCCCCAGCGGGAATTGCGATCGGATTTACATCATCCACCACCGTTCGGCGATACGGCCATCGTCCAGTACGGCGTTCCCGGCAATCTGCCGCGGCATCCCGACAGCACCTGATACGGCAAGGGCCATGTCAGCCTCGGACGGGTGGAACCGGACACCGCGCTTGCCTCGAATTCCTGCCTGATCCGGGAGCGCGGCTATATCGACATACCCGTCCCGCAGCGCCTCGGCCCGTACAGCAGAGTCCGGAATCACTATGACCTCAACCGCGTCAGCCCATCCGGCCTCACCATCTTTGTAATGCCCCTCCACACGACGCCCCAGGAAATGGCGACCATCCTCAGCCCGTTCGACACGATAGCAGCCGGTGCCGTTGGCAGTGCGCAACGGTGTTACGGTTTCACCGGCGCGCGTAACAACAAAGTGGCTGTCTGCCAGCATGAAAGGCAGCCCCGGGTTTGCCTCGGCAAGCTCAAGCCGCAGGCGGTTGGAGGCAAGTGCCTCGGTTCTTCCGACTTCAGCCAAAACGGCCAAGACGTCGACAACATGCAAAGGCTCGCCATCATGGAAGACCGCGTCATCACGCAGATCAAAGCTCCAGACCCGTGCGTCGGCGTCGGTTTGCCAGCCTGTCGCAAGCTCACCACGCAATGTACCATCCGGGGCGATCTCGGTCAGCGTATCGAACACGGCGCCACGCGCGACGCGCTCAAGGCTGTCATCGCGCGGAACGGCCAGGCGCAATGTACCGCCTTTTTTGGGCGAATCCGCAAGGGATGCACCTGTCGCTGCCAGCAATGCAGCCGCGGCACCAGAGGCAAAGAGAGCGCGGCGGTCAATCCGGGTCATGCGATACCCTCCGCCACACGATCCATGATCCGTACCAGCTCTGCACTGATGCCCGGCTCTGACAATGCGTGCCCCGCCTGACGAACCATCTTCAGTTCGGCATTTGGCCAGCGTTCTGCCAGCGACCACGCGGCCTGGGGCGGGCAGATCATGTCATAGCGCCCTTGCACGATGTGGCCGGGAATGTGCGCAATTCGATCCATCTGATCCAGAATGTGCCCATCCGTTTCCAGAAACGCCTTGTTGGTGAAATAGTGATTCTCGAGCCGCGCAAAGGTGCGCGCGTATTCGCCGGGGCTTTCTCCAACTGATCCGTTGGTGTGGATCGAAGCCAGCGCATTCTCCCAATGCGACCAGGCCCGCGCGTACAGGACTTCTGTCGCACGGTCTCCCGAAAACAGACGTTTGTTATAGGCGGCAATGGTGTCCTCAAGCTCAACTTCTGGCAGCAGTGAGGTGAACTTCTGCCATTGCTCGGGCCAGAACCGCCCGGCACCGCCGCCATAGAACCAGTCAAGCTCGGCCTGAGTCGCCAGAAACACGCCGCGCAAGACCAACCGGCTGACCCGGTCGGGATGAGCCTGGGCATAGATCAGCGCCAGAGTCGCACCCCAGCTGCCACCAAATACGATCCATTCTTCGATCTCGAACAGTTTGCGCAGCCGCTCTATATCGGCCACCAGATGCCACGTTGTATTGTCTTCGACCGAGGCTGTGGGGCGCGATCTTCCACATCCGCGCTGATCGAACAGAATCACCCTGTACGCCTGCGGATCAAAATACCGCCGCATGGCTGGGCTGCAGCCACCCCCCGGACCCCCGTGCAGGATCACGACGGGTATGCCATCAGGATTGCCGCATTGTTCCACATAAATACGGTGCCCATCGCCCATATCGACCATCCGCTGATCGAAAGGATCGATCGGCGAGTACAGATATTGAACTGCGCGCTTTTGGTCCGGGTACTTGTCCATTATGGCCCTATATAGTCCTTAAGCGTAAAAGAGCACACGGAGACAGGAATGCAAGCGCATCCGAACACGGTGGACCCGTCCGAGATCGCAAAATTCGAGGCGATGGCGGCTGAATGGTGGGACCCGCACGGGAAATTCAAACCATTGCACATGCTTAATCCGTGCCGGCTGGATTATATCACGCAGCAGATCGCTGGTGAATTCGATCGCGACCTAAAGTCGCCGACGCCGTTCGAAGGCCTGCGCCTGCTGGATATCGGCTGCGGTGGCGGGCTGCTGAGCGAACCCATGGCGCGACTCGGTGCTACGGTGGTGGGCGCCGACGCCGCCGAGGGCAACCTGCCCGTGGCCCGCATCCATGCCGAGCAATCGGGGCTGCAAATCGACTATCGCCACACCACGGCCGAGGACATGGCCGCTGCGGGCGAGCAGTTCGATGTGGTACTGAACATGGAAGTGGTCGAACACGTGGCTGATCCTCTGTCCTATCTGACCGCGACACAACAGTTGCTTAAGCCCGGCGGTTTGGAGATTTGTTCAACCATCAACCGCAACCCGAAATCCTATGCGATGGCGATTTTCGGGGCCGAGGTCGTCATGCGCTGGCTGCCGCGCGGCACGCATGAGTGGAACAAGTTCATCACCCCCGATGAGCTGTTCGACCTGCTGCGCCAAGCCGGGTTGGAACCGGTGGACCGGAAGGGTTTTGTGTTCAACCCGATCCTGTGGAGCTGGTCGATCTCGGACCGGGATCTGAGCGTGAATTATGTGACGGCGAGTGTGAAGGCTGGGTGAGGTAGGTTTTTTTGATTCGATCTTTAAGTTACGCGCCGTGGCGCGCGGTATTTTTTGGTGCGGCAATTTCCGCTGCTACCTTGTTCGATAACACACTAGCCACAGCAGAAGAGAATGCGGGCGTGTTCGTGTACGAACATGAAGGCGTTCCGCTGTATGGCTATGTAAGCGATCCTAAGGTTTCTGAGGCGACTCAGGAAATAGCAGATCGTTACTTGGGTTCGAACTCGAACAACTATGATCTGGTCAGGGCGTTGTATTTTTTCGTCTTTATTGACCCCGAGATAGTTTCGGATGGCAAGTTTGTGAAACCAGTCGAAATAGAACTGACGGAGGAGACGACAGAACCATTTTCCAAACACGAACTCTCTGACGAAGGATGCAATGTAGGGAGAATTTTCTCCACGAATGAAGAAGAAAAAGGAGAGTATTTGGTATGGCTTGTTCATGGTGGGCAATATGAGGGCAAAGAAGGAATTGAATCCTGCCTTCTTTTTGCGGCGGCGGCTTCGGCCGGAATTTGGTTGGCTAATCTTCCTGCTTTGCATCCCCGTGATTTACGGCAGCTTCTGGATAGAATGCTCTTAGAATGAAGTGGCCGTTTAGTCCGAGGCACATTGCATGAGCATCAAGCCTGCCAGCGCCCGACCACACCAGTCCTGGATCCACCTTGGGACAACGGTTCGCTGATCCCTACTCCCCCTCCAACTGCAACCGCAAATCCCGCAGCACTGGCAGGGCGCTGCGGACCCGCTCCAGCCCCAGCTCTCCGACCACGCGGTTGATCAGCGGCGCGATTGACGAAATCGCCTGATCCCGCGCGCGGCGACCGGCGGGGCTGATCGCGACCATCTTGCGTCGGGCATCGTCCCAGTCGGGGCGGATGTGAATGTATCCGGCCCATTCCAACTTGGCCAAGGTGTTGGTCATCGCGCCTCGGGTCACGTGGAATGTGCTGGCCAGTTGCGCGGGGCTACGCTCGTCGCCGACAAAAACCAGATGATTCAGCACCGAGAAATGCGAAATTTCCATACCCTTGGGCAGCACCCGGCTGAGCCGGTTACGCAACAACTGGTCTGCGGTCAGGATCTCGCTGAACAGCGTGACCGCAAGGGCATTGGTGTCTTCTGTCATTGTTCAGTTCTGTCAGGGTCCAGTGAAAGACCGGGTGTGTGTCAACGACGGCACGCGACGGCGCGCCTCAGTCACAGAAGTATCATCCAAATCGAAAATGTGAATGCCTGGATCTGTCCCTGCGTCGATCAGCACCTTTCCCCAAGGGTCCACAACCATGCTGTGCCCATGGGTAAAACGAGTCTTTCCACGCGTCGTCGGGTGTTCCCCCGTTTGTGCCGGAGCCAAGACCCAACAGCCCGTCTCAATCGCCCGTGCCCGCAATAGCGATTCCCAATGTGCGGCGCCCGTTACCGGTGAAAACGCCGCCGGCACAGTCAAAACCCGTGCGCCTGCCTGTGCCAAATCCGCGTGCAAGTATGCAAACCGGATGTCGTAACAGATGGTCAGACCCACCTTGCCAAAGTCGGTTTCGGCTATGACCGCCTTTTTGCCGGGGCGGTAGTTCTTTGATTCGCGGAACGTCTCGGTTTCCGTGACCTGCACGTCGAACATATGGATCTTGTCGTAACGCGCCACGATCTGACCTTGCGGATCGATCATGAAAGAGCGGTTGGCAAACCGCCCGTCGGCGTCATGAGTTTTGATGCCCAGTGATCCGATCAACACCCAAACGCCCAGTTGGGCGGCCTGATCCCGCAGGCCGACCAAGGTGATGTCGTCTTCTTCGTGTTGAAGAACCTCGTTTTGCCGCGTCGTACTGTTTGACACGCAATTCGTGACCTCTGGCGTCAGGATAAAGCGCGCACCCTGCCCTGCCGCGTCGGCCGCCATGGCGCGCACCATGTCCAGATTTTCGACCGGATCATCCGACGAGGTGATTTGCAGCAGCGCGGTCTTCATCAGGCCGCAAGCAAACGGTCAAGCTTGCCTTGCCGCTCCAGTTCATAAAGGTCGTCGCAGCCGCCTACATGCTGTATCCCGATAAAAATCTGAGGCACGGTGCGTTTACCACCGGCACGCTGGATCATCTCAGGTTTGCGCTTGGGGTGCATCAGAACGTCAACCTCCTTGAACTCAACGCCTTTCTGCTTCAGCAGGCGTTTGGCTGCATGGCAATAGCCACAGAGCGGCGAGGTATAGATTTCTACCGACTTCATTTTCCGTTCCCCTAGGGTTTCGTGCAATCTTGGGCGAATTAGGCATCCTTGGCAACGCGCGCCAGTGCCAACACGAAAATATGATTTGCCCCTGCGACCTGACACGCACGCGTGCACGCCGCCAGCGTCGCGCCGGATGTCATCACGTCATCCACCAACAGGATATCGCGCCCCTTCAAATGCAGTGCGCGCCTTGGGTGGACGCCAATTGCGCCCTCCAGGGCTTCGCCCCTCTCCTGCGCAGTCTTCCCGTCCAGCACCGGGGTCCGACGTTTGCGCACCAGCAGATCCGGTACGCACTCCAACCCGGTTTCTCGCCCCAGGTTTCGTGCCAACAGAGCAGACTGGTTGTAACGCCGTTTCAGCAGGCGCGACCAATGCAACGGCACCGGAGCAATCACCATCTCCGGCCGCAACAGCTCGCGTCCGGCCTGTGCCAGCCAACGTGCAGCCGGACGCGCCAACTCGGTCCTGTCGCCGTGTTTCAAAGCCAAGACAAGTGACCGCGCCTTCCCATCATACAGCAACGCAGCGCGGCCCGCTTTCCAGGGCGGTGGGGCTTTCAGGCAATCGTCGCACTCCGTCCGAAACCTGTCCGCGCTCCCGATCACGGGCACACCACAGCTTTCACAAATCGTACCACCGATGAACGGCGTATCCCGCCAACACGCCCCACACAGGCCAAAATCGGATTCGGTCAACTCTCCACAGCCCATGCAACGCGGCGGATAGATCAATGCAAGGGCAGTTTGAATCCGCTGCGCAATGCGATACTTGCGACCTATGAAACTACCCGAGTCCACCGCACCCTCTCTTTTCGACCGCAACGCCATTCTGAATCATCGCGCCCGCGCGAAGGACGACGCCTTGTTCTTGCATCGCGCCGCCATTGACGAGGTGCAGGATCGGCTCTCCATGGTTAACAAAACCTTTACGGCTCCTGCGGTTGTAACACCTTTCCCACAGCTTTGGGCGGACGTTTTTCCTGATGCCGCCATTGTCGCGGATGACGATGTGCTGGCACTGCAACCCGGTGCTCATGACCTGGCGATTCATGCGATGGCGCTGCACTGCGCCAATGACCCGGTCGGCCAGCTGATCCAATGCAAAAGGGCTTTGAAGCCAGACGGGCTGGTGCTTGTCGTATGCCTTGGGGGAGAGACCCTTCACGAATTGCGCGCCGCGCTGGGTCAGGCCGAAATCGAGGTCACGGGCGGGCTCAGCCCCCGCGTCGCCCCTATGGCCGAGCTGCGCGATCTCGGCGGATTGCTGCAACGGGCCGGTCTGGCATTGCCAGTGGCCGATGCGGTACCGCTGACGGCGGAATACCGCGATGTCCGGCACCTGATGCACGATCTGCGGGACATGGGCGAGGCCAACGCTTTGACGGCTCGGTTGAAATGCCCGACCCAACGCAGAGTGTTTGAAGCCGCGCAACGCATCTATTCGGATCACTTTTCGACGGGAACAGGCCGCCTAGCCGCTACGTTCGAACTGATTTGCCTGACCGGTTGGTCCCCCGATGACAGCCAACCAAAGCCGCTGCGCCCGGGGTCAGCCCAAATGCGTCTTGCAGATGTCTTGCGCACGGAAGAGGGCAAACTGCCGGATTGACGCGCAACCAAATCCCTTTATCTCAAGTCGGAACACGATAACTCAGGAATGCCCACATGTTTGATGCCACTCGCCCCGCTCATGCCCCTGCCGACCACCCGAAGGTCAAGATGGGCCGCGTTGGCATTTTACTGGCCAATCTGGGAACGCCGGATGATTACACCTACTGGCCCATGCGCCGCTATCTGAACGAGTTCCTGTCGGATCAGCGGGTCATCGACTATCCGAAGTGGAAATGGCAACCGATTCTTCAGGGGATCATCCTCAGCAAACGGCCGTTCAGTTCGGGTGAAGCCTATAAATCGATCTGGAATCACGAAAAAGGCGAAAGCCCGCTGATGACGATCACCAAGGACCAGACTGCCAAGCTGCGCGACGCGATGCAGAATCGTTATGGCGATCAGGTGATGGTCGATTTCTGCATGCGCTACGGCAACCCGTCAACAAAGTCCAAAGTACGCGAGATGGTTGCCGCGGGCTGTGACCGTATTCTGTTCTTCGCGCTTTACCCACAATACGCGGGCGCAACCACAGCCACCGCCAATGATCAGTTCTTCCGTGCACTCATGGATGAGGCCTGGCAGCCTGCCACGCGAACCGTACCCGCGTATTTCGACCAACCCGCCTATATCGACGCCTTGGCGCAATCCGTTGAACGTGCTTATGCAGCGACGGAGACAAAACCCGATATTCTGGTCTGCTCGTATCACGGAATGCCGGAACGGTATCTGCAACAGGGTGACCCCTATCATTGCCAGTGCGCCAAGACGACACGGCTGCTGAAGGAACGGCTGGGATGGTCAGACGATCAACTGGTTTCAACGTTCCAGTCGCGATTCGGCCCCGAGGAATGGCTGAAACCCTATACAGTGGATCATGTGGCGGATTTGGCCAAGCAGGGCAAAAAGAACTTAGCGGTCATCGCGCCGGCATTCTCGGCCGACTGCATCGAAACGTTGGAAGAAATCAACGAAGAGATCAAGGAAAGCTTCGAAGAAGCGGGCGGCGAAACCTTCACCTATATTCCATGCCTAAACGACGACCCGGCGCACATAGCTGCATTGGGCACGGTGATCGAAGACAATTTGCGCGGTTGGCTGGACTGACCGGCACAGCCTTGGGAAAACAAAAAAGGCGGTGGATTGCTCCACCGCCTTCTTCGTGAATTCCGCGTCGAATTAGCTTGCAGCAACAGCAGCAGCAACAACGACCAGCAGGATCAGCGGCAGCAGGATGCCCTGCGACGAACCCTGAGTTTCTTCTACAACAACAGGTGCTTCAACAACCGGCTCTTCCAGGTTACCTGCATAAGCGGTCGAAGCAGCAGCAGTCAGTGCAGCAGCGAGAACGAGTTTCTTCATATTAACCTCCAGAATTTGCGCAGTTCCAATGCCCGGAACCGCACATCTAAGACTTACCTCGTGGTTTTTTCTAATCAGCATTGGCGCTGGAATGCAATTGCAACTTGACCGGTAAGCAGGTTCCCACACGAAAATGTCGTCAAATTAGCAACACTTGCGTGCCGACCTTCGTCATCGAGAACAGCTCAGCAATGTCTTCGTTGAACAGACCAATACAGCCATTCGACGACCGTCGCCCGATTTTGCGCGTATCGTGCGTTCCGTGAATACGGTAGTATTTCCAGGCCAGGTACAAAGCGTGTGTTCCCAGCGGGTTATCAGGACCCGGAGGGATATGGTCAGGCCATTCCGGGTTTCGCTTTTTCATCGATGGCGTCGGAGACCAGCTGGGGCCTTCTACCTTGCGAATAACGCTGGTGCGACCGCGGCGGGTCATTTCCTCGGTCAGCGGAACCGATGACGGGTAGAGTTTGTATACGGATTGATCATCTGACCAATAATGCAGCGCGCGCGACACGGTATCGACCAGAATGGCTCCGTTTCTGGTGTTCGAAAAGTACGGCTGCCAATCCAGCGCCCGAAAACCCGATACGTTCCGGCGCACGGATGCCTCGGGCTCGGGTGCGGGACGCAGCGGATCACCGGGGATGTATTGCGCCAGTGCCGGGGTTGCCAGCGTCGCGGTAGCCCCTGCCAGAAAACCTCTGCGTGTGGACGAGTGAATGCGCTTTTTGACCATGGCAACGGGTCCTGTGTTTAGATGAGGTCTGAAATCTATGACATTCTATTGCCAGAATGCTTCAGTCGCAAATCAAACCGGCAGAATCACGCAAGTTTAGGCTATTGCGCGTTTGCTCAGAACTGTCAGGCGCGCTATGCCCTGTATTGACACAATAATCAGGTCGATCATGACGCGCATCGTTTCTTTACTCTTGACTTGCATTGTCGCGCTAGCGGCATGTACAGACACCGGCACCACAACCATTGGTGCGGACGGCCGCCCGCTGCCAACGGTTTATAAAATTCGCGGCAACCCGGAAAAACTGCAGTTTCGTATGGTTGATTCGGTCAATGCCCTGCGACAGGCCCAAGGTTTGCAGCCTGTCCAGCTGAACGCGCAGCTGAACGCGGCTGCGGCGACTCATTCCAAGGACATGGCCCGGCAGAACCGGCCCTGGCACTTCGGGTCGGACGGGTCCTCTCCGATTGATCGGGCTGCACGGGTCGGCTATTTCGGCACGTTCCTCGGTGAAGCCATTTCCGAGACCTATGAAACCGAAACGGAAACCCTTGCCGCGTGGATGCAGGAGCCCGGGCCGCGTGCAGTCATCATGGACCCCAAGGCAACTCAGATGGGGTTCGCCTGGCATCAGGAAAACGGCGGCAAAATCTGGTGGACGCTGGAAATGGGTACTGGCGGCTGATGCTGAATATGGATTCAATGAATAGGCCCCCGATTTTCGGGGGTCTTTTTTTGCAGTTTATGCCGCTTGCATAGATTGTGCTTCGGTCAGGATCGCATAGAGTTTGACCGGATCAGGGTTTGCCCGAAGCTTGGTGCACACCGACGTGTCCCTCAGCGTGCGCGACACAAGGGCCAGCGCTTTGAGGTGATCGACCCCGGCCTCTTCTGGTGCAAACAGTGCAAAGGCAATGTCTACGGGTTGACGATCCACCGATCCGAAGTCGATGGGCTTTTCCAGCATGACGAATACGCCCGAAACCGAATCAAGCTCGGGCAAACGCGCGTGCGGAAGCGCCACGCCATGCCCCACGCCGGTTGGGCCCAGGCTTTCCCGCTCAAGCAGACAGTCGACGACTGCCTGAGAATCGAGGCCCAGATTAGCGGCCGCGACATCGCCGATTTCCTGAAACAACCGCTTCTTGCTGGAAGCGGCGGACAATACACGTACTGCTTCGGGCTTCAGTATGCTCGAAAGCTCCATGATAACGCTCCATGGCACAGCACCCGCCTCGGCGGGTGCGGCGCCGTATTCCTGCCTGTCAAGGATCAATCCAGCCGATGTTACCGTCTTCGCGACGATACACGACATTCAATCCATCCTTGTTCTCATTTCTGAACACCAGCACCGGGGCACCGGCAAGTTCCATTTGCATCACGGCTTCACCAACGCTCAAAGATGGGATTTTTGTTTCCATCTCAGCCACAATCATGGGCTGCAGCGATTCGGGTTCATCGGCCGTGTCCGATTCGTCAGAGGCGAGGATATAAGAGGACGCCCCAAAGAGTTCAACCGGTTCGGACCGATCCTTGTGGTGGTCCTTCAAACGACGCTTGTAGCGCCGCAGTTGTGTTTCCATTTTGTCGCAGCATGCCTCGAAAGCCGCATATATTTCGGTTGCGTGCGCCTTGGCCTGGGCGGTCAGCCCGGTAGACAGGTGCACTGTTGTTTCGCATACATATTCATGCGCTGAACGGGAAAAGACGACGTTGGCATCTGTAGGCCGCTGGGCATATTTGCCCACAACCTCGCCCAGTTCGGTCTGCACGTGTGTCTGCAGCGCCGCACCGATGTCGATCTGTTTTCCGCTGATTTGGTAACGCATGTGATCTCCTTCACAATTCACACCCATTCTGACGTCACGTTACGCGACGAACTTGTTTTTATCGGGTGGGGGGTCGAGACACTTTCCGCGGTTGCCTTAAAACCAGCCCTTCAACGAAGGGACATCGATCTCCAGACTGGAACCGGGTAAATGCCATGGGACAATTGAGGCAAGAGACGACGGAAGAGTCAATCAAAACAGGTGTGTATATACGCGATTTCCGTCATGCATCCGGCGCAGGCCAACACAAGCCTATGAAATACGGAAGTTTTCGCCCAGATAGACCCGGCGTACATTTTCGTTCTCGACGACTTCATCCGGTGTGCCGGACATCAGAACCTGCCCGTCATGCAGAATGTAGGCGCGGTCGACAATTTCCAGCGTTTCCCGCACGTTATGGTCGGTGATCAGAACACCGATTCCTCGTTTTTTCAGGTCGGCAACCAGATGCCGGATATCGCCGACACTGATCGGATCAACGCCTGCAAACGGTTCATCCAGCAGAAGGTATTTCGGGTCTGCGGCCAAACACCGCGCAATCTCAACGCGGCGACGCTCACCGCCGGAAAGGGCAAGGGCTGGCGCACGGCGCAGGTGTTCAATCGAGAAATCCGACAACAGCTCTTCCAGCCGTTCTTTCCGCCTGTGTGCATGAGGGACAGTGATGTCCAGTACCGCAGCGATATTGTCCTCGACGCTCATGCCTCGAAAGATCGACATCTCCTGCGGCAAATAACCAATGCCCATCCGCGCGCGCCGATACATCGGCAAAGTCGTAACATTCTGGCCATCTATAGTGACTTTACCGGCCTCAGGGAAAACGAGCCCGGCCACGGAATAAAATGTTGTGGTCTTACCCGACCCGTTGGGTCCCAACAGGGCAACGACTTCGGACCGGTCCAGCGTCATCGAGACGTCGCGGATCACCGTTTTTTTCCGGTAAGACTTCCGCAGCTTCTCAATTCGCAGCCCGGAACTGCCTTCGGCCACTGACAGGTTGGGTCGCGCCATCAATTGTTTCCCTGTTGAAGGATCGTTTTGACGCGTCCGGTCATTGTGGCTGTGCCCGTCGTAAGACTGGCGTTCATCTGGTCGCCGCTGATGATGCTGGGGCCTTGCGTCAGCAGGACATTACCCTTCATGACGATCACACCGGAATCGATTGTGTATTCTGCCCAATCGCCCTCCGCCGCATCCGGCGGGCTGACCAGAACAACATTCTCGGTGGCTTCCATCCGTTCGATGGCCGAGCGTTCCTCGTTATAAATCACCAGAACCCGTTCGGCAGTAAGCCGCATTTCGCCCTGAACTACGATGACATTTCCGAGGAATTCGGCAGACCCGTCCTCCTGATTGACGTTCAATGTTTCGGATGTCACCTCGACCGGAAGGCTCGGGTCGGCATTAGCAGAACCAAAAGCCACCTGCGCCTCTTGCGCAGTTGCGGTAGCGGCACCTGCAACCAGAGCCAGGCACAAAGGAACAAATCGAAAATCGAACACAGGTTATCTTTCTGCTTTTTCAGGCTCGTATACCAGCTTCACACCGTCTGTAAAAACAATATGGACCGGTCCGCCCTTTTTTTCAGCCCCGAAGGTCATGCGTCCGGCGGAAAAGTTGCCGATCGGCCCGGTTCCATTTACCCGCCCCGGAGTGTCGCCCCGGATTTCGTCCAGCGACGTGTTGAGCAGATCCGTTGTGACTTTTAGACCGTCGGCGGTTGTAATTACCACATCGCCAACGAAAGTTGCCGTGCCCTCATCTGGGCGGATCAAACCTGAATTAGAGTCCAGAAATATCGTTCCGCCACTGAGAAGCCCCAGACGTCCCCGAAACTCGGATGCGGTCGGGGTTTCGTCTTCGCTGCCCTGCTTTGCTTGGGTGGCCTCGATCTGAACATCTTCGCCTTTACGGGTTGTCCCGCGATACTTCGGCTGAGTGACCACCTGCTGCGCCAGCCGCTCGTCAATGTCTTTCTCAGCAAATGGCACCGACACGTTGGTTTCGATGCTGCGGGACAGTAAGAACACGGTGGACAGCATCAGAATGGCCGCAAGCGGCAACAGAACCTTCAGGAACTGTACCATGCGGGAATACCTGTCCACTTCAGTCTCCCTCAGCCCAGACCGACGCGCAGGCAGTCGTGGATATGCAGAAGGCCCAGGGGCTGACCTGATGAAGCCTCGTCAACCACGAACAGAGATGTGATTTTGCGATCATTCATGATCGCCACCGCCTCTTCGGCCAATGCGCCCGGTGTTATGGTGGTCGGACTGGCCGTCATGACCTGCTCGGTCGTTTTATCCAGAAGACCGTCCATGTGCCGGCGCAAGTCACCGTCAGTAATGATACCCGACAACTGCCCCTGTGCATCCGTTACACCGGCCACGCCGAAACCCTTTTGGCTGATTTCGATCAGCGCATCGCTCATCGGGGTGTTCGCTGCGACCAGAGGCAGGGCGTTGCCGGTATGCATCAGGTCACCCACTGTACTCAGCCGCGCTCCCAACTTGCCGCCGGGGTGGAAGGCACGGAAATCCTCGGGGCGGAAATCGCGATACTTCATCAGCGCAATGGCCAGCGCATCGCCCATGGCAAGAGTCAGCGTCGTAGAGATCGAAGGTACCATGCCAAAACCGCAGGCCTCACCCATTGATGGGATCAGCAAATGCACATCCGCCTGTTTCATCAACGTGCTTTCTGGCTTGCTTGAAAGCCCGATCAGCGGAATGCCAAAGCGGCGCGTAAAGGCCAGCAGGTTGGCCAGCTCAGGCGCTTCGCCGGAATTCGATATCGCCAGCACCACATCGTCTTTGGAAACCATCCCCAGATCGCCATGGCTGGCCTCGGCCGGGTGCACGAAATAGGCAGGCGTTCCGGTACTGGCCAGAGTGGCGGCAATCTTGTGGCCGATATGGCCCGATTTTCCGATACCACTGATGATGATGCGCCCGGTGGCTTTCAGGATCAGATGCACGGCCTCGGCAAAATGTTCGTCAAGGCTGTCGGCCAGAACGTCCAGCGCACGGGCTTCATCGGTGACGACCTGGCGGGCGGTTTTCAGAAATGCTTCGGTATCGGTCATGAGTGTGCAAAGATATCCGTTTCGGGCCAACCGGCGAGGTCCAGCTTCGCACGCATCGGCAGGAAATCAAAACAGGCCTGCGCCATCTCGGTCCGGCCCTCGCGCGCCAGCCGCTTGTTCAACTCGTCCCGCAGGCGGTGCAGATAAAGAACGTCCGAGGCCGCATAGTCCAGCTGCGCATCCGTCAGGATTTCAGCGCCCCAATCGCTCATCTGCTGTTGTTTCGATATATCCACGCCAATCAGTTCCTGACACAGGTTCTTCAACCCGTGCCGGTCGGTGTACGTGCGCACCAGCCGGCTGGCGATCTTGGTGCAGTAAACCGGTGCGGCCAAGGCGCCAAAGGTGTGATACATCGCGGCGATGTCGAAACGCCCGAAATGGAACAGCTTCAGGACATCGGGGTTTTCCAGCATGGCACTCAGGTACGGGGCCTCGGTCTGGCCCTTGTCCACCTGGATGATATGGCTGTTTCCGTCACCTCCTGACATCTGGACCACGCACAGGCGGTCGCGATGCGGGTTCAGCCCCATGGTTTCACAGTCAATGGCCACAACCGGGCCCAGATCCAGCCCATCCGGCAGATCGTTTTTGTACAAATGGTTCGCCACGCGACTATTCCTTTGTGCGATATCGCCCCCGAGATAGGCGGTTTGGTCCCCAAACTCAACGCCGTCCAAAAGTCGCGGGCCATTCGATGCCAAATCCTTGACCTTATCCCCATCGGGGGGATATGGATAAGCCATGTCAAATCACGCCCACCAGTCACATCCACAGATCACGGCCCGGCTGAAGCGGGCCCATGGGCACCTGGCCAAGGTCATTGCCATGCTAGAGGGGCAGGCTCCCTGTTCGGACGTCGCACAACAGCTGTTTGCTGTTGAAAAGGCCGTCACCAATGCCAAACGCGTTTTGATTCATGATCATATCGAACACTGCCTGTCCTCTGACGACGATGGTAGCGGGATCGAAGATTTCAAAGCGATCACAAAGTACCTCTGAGCCATGCTGAGTATTCTGAGAAACCGCACCTACCGCCACCTTTTCGCGGCCCAGATCGTCGCCCTGACCGGAACCGGGCTGGCCACGGTCGCCCTTGGGTTGCTCGCCTTTGATCTGGCCGGGAATGCTGCGGGCCTTGTCCTTGGCACAGCACTGACGATCAAGATGGTGGCTTACGTCACCGTTGCCCCTCTCGCTGCTGCATTTGCCGAGCGTCTGGATCGGCGCAAAATGCTGGTCGTGCTGGACCTGATCCGCGCTGCTGTTGCAGTGTGCCTGCCGTTCGTAACCGAAATCTGGCAGGTTTATGTGCTGATCTTCGTGCTGCAATCGGCCTCGGCAGGCTTCACACCCGCCTTTCAGGCAACGATTCCGGATGTGCTGCCGGACGAAGCAGAATACACCCGTGCATTGTCGCTGTCGCGTCTGGCTTACGATATGGAAAGCCTGCTGAGCCCGGTGTTCGCCGCAGCATTGCTTCTGTTGGTCAGCTTCAACAGCCTGTTCTGGGGCACTGCGCTGGGTTTTGTTGCATCGGCAATGCTGGTTGTCTCGGTTGTGCTCCCGTCACCCAAGCCAAGCAAACCCCGCGGCATCTATGACCGCACCACACGTGGCATTCGTATCTATCTGAAAACACCCCGGTTGCGCGGGCTGCTTGCTCTCAGCTGGAGCGCGGCCGCGCTGAGTTCGATGGTGATCGTCAATACCGTGGTCATCGTGCGCGCCAATCTGGGCCTCTCGGAAAGCGCCGTGGCCATTGCCCTGGCCGGGTTCGGAGGCGGATCAATGCTGGCGGCCTTTACCTTGCCCCGCCTTCTGGATCGGATCGAGGACCGTCGGGTCATGGTCGCAGGCGCCGTTTTTGCCACAGGTTCCATGGCCGTCGCCGCGATGCTGGCCGCAACTGTTCCCATGTCGCTCGGTCTGCTGACCGTGTTGTGGGCACTTACCGGTTTTGGATACTCCACCACACTTACACCTTCGGGCCGCCTTTTGACCCGGTCGGCCCATCCCGAGGATCGCCCTGCCGTCTTCGCCGCGCAGTTTACCCTGTCGCATGGTTGCTGGCTGGTTCTTTACCCGCTGGCGGGGTGGCTGATGACCGTGTTTGGTCCGACCGTGACACTCAGCAGCATGGCGACGCTGTCCGTGGCGGGCGTCGTCGGTGCAATCAGCCTTTGGCCGCGCCTCGATCAAGAGCCGATCACCCACGATCACCCCGACCTGCCGCCCGATCACCCGCATCTGGCCGGGTCAGGCCCACACGCGCATCCAATCATCATCGACGATCTGCACCCGCGCATCCCACGCGAACCTTGAGCAAGGGCTTCTATCTGATCTAAACCCGGAATGACCACGAACCGGAGCCCCAATGGACCAGCTTGACCGTCGCATCATCGCCGCCCTGCAGGCCAATGCACGCGCCTCGACCACGCAGATTGCGACCACGCTGGGTGTCGCCCGGACAACCGTGCACGAGCGAATCAACCGGATGGAACAGCGCGGCCTGATCGAAGGGTATTCCGTGCGTCTCGGGTCCACTGAAGACACACCGAAAGTGCAGGTCATCGTCATGCTCGAGGTACAGCAGAAGGAAACCACCCGGATCATCAGGCGACTCGAGGCCTACCCGGAGGTCAAACTATGCCTTTCGATCAACGGAGAATTCGACCTTATGCTGTCGGCAGAGGCGCCCAGGCTGGAAGATCTGGACATTCTGGTCGACGACCTGGCGAAGATTCCCGGTGTCCTGCGCACCAATACCAGTGTCGTGTTCGGGCGCAGGATCGACCGAAACTGAAACGGCGATAACGCTCTGTAAACCGATCGTTGGCTAGCTTGGCCGGGATAGATCAGAATCCCGGACCGGCAGAATGCCAAATCAAAAAATCCCGCTTGTTCTCATGTTGTTGCATGTGCTTTTGGCGCAGGCAGGATTTGCCATGCCAGATGCCAAAGCCGGTGACCTGTGCGATCAGGCCGCACGCCGCGCCGCTCTGTCCGAAGGCGTGCCCTTGGACGTGCTGCGCGCCATCTCGCGCGTTGAAACCGGGCGCGCACTGGACGGCCGGTTGCAGCCCTGGCCCTGGACGATCAATGTCAACGGTCAGGGGTACTGGTTCAAGTCCGAGGTCGAAGCCAAGGCCTACGTGTTCAAAATCTTCAAAACAGGCAAACGTAGCTTTGATGTGGGCTGTTTTCAGATCAATTATCGCTGGCACGGGAAAGCCTTCCGTTCGATAGACGCGATGTTCGATCCCGATGAGAACGCAACCTACGCCGCCCGGTTCCTGAATGACCTGCATGCCGAGCTTGGATCGTGGCCCGCGGCCGCGGGGGCATATCATTCCCGCACGACATCCCTTGCCGAAGCTTACAAAGGGCGATTTCAAACGGTGCTGGCACAGCTCGAAGGCACGTCCCAAACCCGGGTTGCGGCCACGCCCCGCGATCCGTTCACCGGGGCCGGTCTCCCCTTGATCCCGATGCAGACTGCTACGCCCCACACCGGGGCGCTGGGGTCTCTGGTGCCAGCCGCAGGCACCGCAACCGCGTTTATCGCCTTCAATTAGGAGTTTCGCGTGCCCAAGATCGACATCCGGTCCCTGTTTTCACCAACTGTCCTGCTGGCGATTGCGCTGATGACGGTCATCGTCATGATGATCCTGCCCATGCCAGCCTGGGTTCTGGACGTGGGGCTGGCTACCTCCTTTGCGCTGGCGATCCTGATCTTTACCCTGACACTGTTCATTGAGCGCCCACTGGATTTTTCGTCTTTCCCGACGATTCTGTTGGCGTCTCTGATGTTGCGCCTGTCGTTGAATGTATCGTCGACGAAACTGATTATCGGGCAGGGGCACACCGGCCCGAATGCGGCAGGAGACGTGATCGAAGGTTTTGCCAGTTTCGTCATGGGCGGCAGCATTTTTCTTGGCCTGGTGGTGTTTGGCGTTCTGCTGATCGTGAATTTCATGGTCATCACCAAAGGCGCTGCCCGCATGGCCGAAGTTGGCGCACGCTTTGCCCTTGACGGAATGCCGGGCAAACAACTTGCGATCGACAGCGACATGTCCGCAGGGGCAATCGATCATCAGCAGGCCAAGGAACGGCGAGAGCTGGAACAGCAGGAGACGACATTCTTTGGCTCTCTCGACGGTGCGTCGAAATTCGTGAAGGGAGACGCCGTCGCCGGGCTTCTGATTACACTGCTAAACCTCGTTATGGGCCTGGTCATGGGCGTTGTCGTGCATGGAATGCCCGTGGCCTCGGCGTTCGAAACCTATGCGATTCTGACTGTCGGCGACGGGTTGGTGTCCCAAATCCCTGCAGTTATCATTTCTATTGCTTCTGCCCTGCTGCTGGCACGGGGCGGTACGCAAGGGGCCACAGACAACGCCATCTTTTCTCAACTTGGCCGCCACCCGGCAGCATTGTCTACCGTCGCGGTGCTTATGGTTCTGTTCGCGCTGGTGCCCGGCCTCCCTTTTCTGCCATTCATCCTCGGCGCAGCAATACTGGGATTTGCGGCCTACAGTGTTCATCGAAAGCAGCGAGACACAGAGGCATTAACAAAGCTGTCTTCGACAGAAACCGAAACGCCAACATCCCAAACCATCGGAGACATTCTGGACCTGGATGATGTCCATCTGGAGTTCGCCCCGGATCTGGTCAGCATGGTTCTGAATCCGGGCACCGGGTTGGACGCCCGTATTGCCAATATGCGCACTTATGTGGCGTCGACCTTTGGCCTGATACTGCCCGAGATCCGCTTAACTGACCGTGCCGACCTGTCGACCGGAACGTATGTGATCAAGGTTCAGGGCGTCGAACAGGCGCGCGGTGTCTTGCATCCCGATCTGATCCTGGCGCTCGTGCAGGACGGTTTTGACCTGTTACCGGAGGGCAATGACGTGACCGAGCCGGTCTATGGTGCTCCAGCACGCTGGATCCTGCCCAAAGATCAGGAGGACGCCGCGTTGAATGGTGCCACTATAGTCTCGCCACCCGAGATTCTTGCCACCCATCTGCTGGAGATCATCAAACGAAACTTCTCGCGCCTGCTGACCCTGAAATCGCTCCGTCGCCTGCTGTCCGAAATGACTCGCCTGAGCGACCCGGTACGCGCCAAAGCCAACCGCAAACTGCTGGATGAACTGATCCCCGACAAAGTGCCGATCGACACCTTGCACGCAGTTCTGCGCCTGCTGCTCGACGAACGTGTGTCAATCCGCAACATGGCGCTGATACTTGAAAGTGTCGCCGAGGCGCGGCTGACCACCACTCAACCCGAAGGCATCTGCGAACTGGTGCGTCAGCGTCTTGGCTTTCAGTTGGTCGCGGATATTAAGCGCGAGGATGGCTCGATCCCTCTGATCCAGTTGGCCCCTGAATGGGAGGACACATTCGCCTCTTACCAGATCGACACCCCAAATGCCGGCGTGGATGTCGCGCTGCCCCCGAACCTGTTCAACAAACTGGCCGACGGTGTTGTAAGCAGCATCGCAAAATCTGCTGACAACGGCCTGTTTCCAGCCGTCGTGACCTCGACCCGGCGCCGTAGGTTACTGCGCACAATCATGCAGGCGCGCGGCGTTTCCAACCCGGTTTTGTCCTTCGAAGAAATCGGGTTGGAAGCCAAGCCAGCTTTGGTCGGAACTGTTGCCGCGTGATCGCCCTGCCACCAGAAATGCTGTCTCAGCTTGCCGAAACAATCTGGCAGGCCTTCGTTGTGTTTCTGCGTGTCTCTGCTCTTGTCTCGATGCTTCCAGCTTTCGGTGAACAAAGTATCCCGACACGGGTCAAGCTTGGTGCTTCTGTTGCTTTCACCCTGATCATATTGCCCGCTGCGCCCGCCGTCAGAATTGACCCCAGCCTGTGGGTGACCGTGCGACTGGTCGGGACCGAAGTTCTGATCGGGCTTTTCCTTGGGATAGGCTTGCGCCTTTTCGTTCTCGCACTGCAAACCGCAGGGTCCATTGCGGCTCAGTCAACGTCATTGTCGCAATTGCTGGGCGGCGCGGCGGCCGATCCGGTCCCCGCTATGGGATACCTGCTGACCCTGGCAGGGCTGACACTTGCGGCAATCATGGACCTGCACGTCCGGGCCGCACAGTTTCTGATCCAGAGTTACGCGTTGTTTCCATTAGGATTGGCACCCGGAGCTGCGGATGTGTCACGCTGGGGTTTGCACCAGGTCGCAAACAGCTTTGGGCTGGCTTTTGCACTGGCAACGCCATTCGTCATCGCTTCCTTGATCTATAACTTGGCCCTTGGGGTCATCAACCGGGCGATGCCGCAGCTGATGGTGGCCTTCGTGGGTGCTCCGGCGATTACCTTTGCTGGGCTGTTCCTGCTGTTTGCAGGCACACCGCTGATCCTTTCCGTGTGGGCTGACGCGCTGATCGCCTTCTTCACCAACCCGATGGGAGCGCAGAGATGAGCGCAGGTGATGACGACAGCGACAAGTCATACGAACCGACATCACAAAAACTGCTGAAAGCACGTGAGAAAGGTGAGGTTCCCAAATCCAATGACCTGTCGGTTGTGGCGGCATATACCGGGTTTCTGATCGCCCTTCTGACGGTCGGGCAATACACCGTCGAGCAAATGGGCACGGTGTTCATGGTTCTGATCGACCAGTCCGACGAACTCTCGCGGCTTCTGACGGCAGGGCCTTCGCATGCTCTGGTTGCAGGGGTTTTGAAGAGTGCCCTGCTTCCGGTGGCATTGCTGTTCTGCCTTCCCGCTGCGGCTGTTCTTCTGAACTTGATCGCCCAGCGCGCGCTGATCTTTGCCCCAAGCAAACTGAAACCAAAACTTTCGCGAATCTCCCTGGTTTCGAATGCCAAGAACAAGTTTGGGCGTGGCGGCTTGTTTGAGTTTGCCAAAAGCACCGCCAAGCTGTTGATCTACGGCACCTGTCTTGCGCTTTTTCTCAAAGCCAACCTAACCGAGATTCTGTCGGCCAGCGCGGCACCGGCAAAGTCATCCATTCTGCTGATGATGAACCTGCTGTTTCGCTTTCTGTTCATCGTTATCGCAGTCGCGCTGGCCATCGGGGTTGTCGATTTCCTTTGGCAATACGCCGAGCACATGCGCAAGAACCGTATGTCGCGCAAGGAAATTATTGATGAAACAAAGGATGCCGAGGGCGACCCCCATGTCAAACAACACCGGCGCCAGCGTGCACAGGAGATTGCTACCAACCAAATGTTGGCAGATGTTCCTAACGCGGATGTTGTGATCGTAAACCCCACCCATTTTGCTGTGGCGCTGAAATGGACACGGGTTGCGGGCAGCGCCCCGGTTTGTGTTGCCAAAGGTGTGGACGAAGTTGCCGCCACCATCCGCTCTGCCGCAGGAGAGGCTGGTGTCCCGATCCATTCAGACCCTCCTACAGCACGTGCGCTTCACGCGACCGTGGATATCGGTCAGGAGATTGCCGAAAAGCACTATCGTCCTGTTGCCGCCGCGATCCGGTTTGCCGAAGCAATGCGAAAACGCGCAAAGGAGCAAGTTCGATGAAACACACTCAGCTACCTGACTTGGAAAAAGTAACCAACGCCGCGTTTCAGAAGCATTTCCAGGCACTGCGACCGATCCTTGAGGCCGAGGCTCGGATTCAGCAACAACTTGCCAGATTGGACAGTCAACTCAATCAGGCGCGCCAAGACAGCGCCAAGATCGAAGGCTATCAGGTTTCAGGGACCGACGTTCTCTGGAATGGCTGGGAGTCCGCGACGCGGAGACAATTGAACCTGCAACTTGCCCGCACGCGCGCGCAGAAACTTGCCGGAATGGCAGCTTTACGTACAGCTTTTGGGCGAAAACAAGCCGTAGAAACATTGCGGATGAAAGTTCAGCAGGCTAACCGAAAAGCAAAGGCCAGAAAACACTTCGGGCAATAGCTCGACCGGCCCGAAATATCGGGCCAATTAGCGTCAGCTATCTTGTCGGTTTACACTCAGAATCAGCACTTTGGACACGTCTTCACCAAATTCTTTGCGCGCTACTTCCAGCAAGGAATTCCGCAATACGTCCAGGTTCCCGGATTCTGTAAAAGCCCCGTCAAAACCACCCATGTTTGCATGGTCAAAAAGAACCTGAAGAAAGCCATCTCTGAGTTTAGGCTCGATTGCATAATAGGTTTCTGTAATGGCCGGGTTCGCCTCAAGGCTCAGCGACAGCGTTACCATGGCTTCGATCTGGTCGTCTTTCACAACGGGGACGACGAATTGCTTGGTCATTTTCAGATACCCGAAGCCATCTCCCTTATCTTTTTTCTTTGACTTACCTGACTTTTTATCAACCGCCTTGACCTCTTTGACCGCTTCTTTTGCAGAAGCTGCACTTTCAGGATTTTTCGCAGGAGCAAGAACCAGACCCGCGCCAATACCCGCACCAAGCCCGACAATCAAAAAAAACACAGGTATCAATTTCGCGATCACGATCTCACCTCAGAATGGCAAAAGTGAATCAAGAACTTGCTGGCCATAACGGGGTTGCTGGACATCCGTTATCTGCCCTCTGCCGCCATACGACACCCGCGCCGACGCGATTTTGTCATAGGTGATTTCATTTTGCCTCGAGATGTCCTGCGGGCGGACGTATCCTTCCACAAGAAGCTCTCTTAGTTCGAAATTGACCCGCAACTCCTGAGATCCCTCTATCGAAAGAACTCCGTTCGGCAACACATCCAGCACTGTTGCGGCAACACGTAGAGTCAGCTTTTCGTTTCTCCTGACCGATCCCCGTCCAGAGCTTGAAGAATCCGCCTCAATCGAAACGGCTTCATCCAGCGATGCGCCCTCGGGCAAGTTCTTCTGCACACGCTGAGGCAGGCCGAAGAGGCTGGGAACTTCAAGGTTCTCGGACCCAGATCTGGATCGTCTGGTGTTGTTCGAGATTTCAGCTTTTTCATCCAGCTCGATGACAACGGTCAGGATGTCTCCTTTCTTGATCGCGCGCTGGTCGCCTAGCAGCGAATGCTGCCCGCCGCTCCACAAAGAGGACCGGTCAACATTTCGCTGGGGTTGCGTATGCAATGGCAAACCCGGCCACAACATTGCAACCTGTTCCGGGGTGTCTTCGTTTGGAGTGAAACTTGGCGGTTTGCCTAAATGATCCATTCGACCACAAGCGGACAAGACAAAAGCCGTTAGGAGAAGGGTTTTTGACAATCCGTGCATCACTTTACCTCGATTTGACCGTCCGGGCGGATTCGGCCTGTTACGGTTGTTCGGGACGAAAGGTTCATGACACGAATGCGATCCCCCGCTGCGCCACGCCCCAGGGCTCGGCCCTCTGTGGTGATCGACAAAGGTTGGCTACTGAACACCAGCACAACCAGATCGTTTCGATCGACGATGGCAGGCGGCCTAACATCGGAGTCACGAATTGGACGACCGGGGTAGAGCGCCACTCGGGCCTCTTGTCCGATCAAACGGTCAGGATCGGAAATTGCATCGGCAATATCCGTTGGTTTCAACTCGAGATCGGCCGCGGAAATGACTTCCTTGGCCCGGATCGTACGTGTCGAAACCACAATGTCAGCCTGAACGGCAATTGGCGCCATTAGCATCAGAGTAAATAAAAGACGTCGCATCACCGCACCTGCGTTGTCGCACTCATCATCTGGTCCACCGCCGTGATGACTTTGGCATTCATCTCATAGCCGCGTTGCGCTTCGATCAGCTCGGTAACCTCGCGCACGGCGTCGACCGAGCTGTCTTCCAGATATCCCTGCCGCAAAATTCCCAGACCATCTTCGCCCGGAGTGCCCAGAACCGGAGCGCCAGAGGCTTCGGTTTCCTTGAACAGATTGCCTCCGATGGCTTCCAGCCCTTTGGCGTTTGAGAAACTGGCCAGAGCAAACTCCCCAAGCAACTGACCTTCGGGAGAGTCGTCAAAATATGCATAGACCTCACCTGATGCATTGATCGAAACAGAACGAGCATCATCAGGAATGGTGATTTCGGGTGAAACCGCAAACCCGTCCGAAGTGACGATCAGACCTTCTGCCGACCGTTTCAGGCTTCCATCGCGCGTATAGGCGGCCTGACCGCTGGGCAGGGTCACCTCGAGATAGCCACGACCTTCGATCGCCACATCCAGATCGCTCCCGGTGGCCGACAAGGCGCCTTGCTCCAATTGCACTGTCACCGCTGCCGGTCGCACGCCCAGTCCCAGTTGAATACCCGTAGGCAGAACCGTTCCGTCCGATGCGTTCACAGTGCCGGCCCGGGCCATCTGCTGATAATGCAAGTCGGCGAATTCCGCCCGCCGGGCGTTGTAGCCGGTGGTGTTCATATTCGCCAAGTTGTTCGAGATCGTCTCGACCCGCATCTGTTGCGCTGTCATCCCGGTGGCCGCAATTTTAAGGGCTCGCATGTCTAACTCTCCTCATCCAATTCAGCGCATCAGCGCTTTGAGTGCGCCACGCACGCGCTCATCTTCACTCTCGAGAAAACTTTGCCCCAGCTCATAGGCGCGCTGGATTTCCACCAATCGGGTCACCTGCTGAATGGCGTTCACGTTTGACCCTTCGAGAAAGCGATGCAAAACCACCGGTTCATCGACCGGATCAATTGCGCCATCAGTACGGAAACGTGTGTTCCCTTCGCGTGCAAGTTCGCTCGTGTCGGCGACGTTGAAAACGCCCAGCTGACCCAGAAGTTGACCATTCACACTCAGCGTTCCGTCGCTGCCGACATCGATTGACGCGGCATCAGGCGGGATAAACACGGGGGCGCCATTGGCATCGAGCACACGTGCGCCATCCATTGAAACCAGATCGCCATCAGCATTGGGAGAAAAGCTGCCAGCCCGCGTCAGTCGGTTGCCATCCTGGGTTTCGACCATGAAGAACCCGTCGCCTTCGATAGCGAAATCAAATTGCCCGCCGGTTTGCGTAAGCACACCCTGTTGCATCGACGTATTTCGCGCCTCGGCCCGGCTCATGGAGAGGGAGGGGCTGTTCGGCACAACCTGAATGAACTCTGAGAACACTAACCCCTGCTGGCGATAGCCGGTCGTGTTGGCATTTGCGATGTTGTTCGCAACCAGGCGCATTTCATTCATCAGCCCGGACTGGCGGGACAAGGTGACATAGGCGGTGTCCATCAGCGACCTCCTGCGATCAATGGAACAAGCGTTCCGGTGAAAAACGTAACCAGGGTCTGAGTCATGAACCCCATCGAGATCCAGAACACGACGACGATGGCGATCAGTTTGGGAACGAAGGTCAGCGTCATTTCCTGTATCGACGTCAGCGCCTGAAACAGACCGACGATCAGACCCGAAACCAGAGCAACCGCCAGAATCGGAACCGATGTGATGACCGCGATCCAGAGGGCCTGACGCACGATGTCATAGAAAAGACCTTCGCTCAGCATGGTATCAGACCGGCATCCGCAGGATTTCCTGATAGGCCTCGACCACCTTGTTGCGAACGATCACAGCTGTCTCAACGGCCAGTTCGGTCTGTGCCAGCGCCTGCACAAGCGCGTGCGGGTCGGCTTGCCCGACCATCGCGGTCTGCGACATCTGCTCGCTGTGTCTCAGCGTGGATGCAAAGTCCTGAAAACCTGCCTTCAGTCCCTGCACCATGCCCGAGTGATCGGGGTCGGCCTGGGTTGCAGGACGTGCACCGGCATAATTCTGCGCGGCGGTTAAGGATCGGATGTCCATTCTGGCTGTCCTTTATTTTCTGAGCAATTCCATCAACGACGACGACATTTGCCGTGTTTGATCGAACATCTTGAGGTTGGCTTCATAACTCCGCTGCGCCTCGCGCGCGTCAGCGATTTCGATCATCAGATCGACATTCGATCCCTGATAGTGACCACTGGCATCTGCCATCGGGTGGCCGGGGTCGAAAATGCGTGTCAGGTCGCGTCGATCAAGCTTTACACGGCCGGCTTGCACCACGTTCTGACCATCTTTTTCGATGGTCTCAAACGGCACTGTCTTGCGTCGATACCCGGGCGTATCCGCATTCGATATGTTTTCGGACACGTGGCGCAGCCGGGCTGCCTGCGCACGCAGGGCGCTGGCGGATGCAGCCAATGAGTGGGAAAAATCGCTCATCCTCGGCCTCCTTATCCACGTCCCAGACTGGTGCGAAGGATGTTCATCGAGGATTTGTAGATCGCCAACGCGCGGTCGTGCTGTCGTTTTACCTCGACCGATTTCAGCATCTCTTCTTCAAGCGATACGCCGTTGCCATTTGGATCACCCGACGGAGCGGCCTGGTGCTCTGCCCAGGGCTGCGCACCCGTGCCGCCGTGCAGATGACCACGCCGCGTGGCCACCATGGTCACTTCGCGTCCTGAGGTTTCAAGTGCTTTATGGAAGGGCTCAATATCGCGCGGCTGGTAGCCCGGCGTATCCGCATTGGCCATGTTGCGCGCAATCACCGCCTGCCGTTGCCCGGCATGGGTTGCCATTGCGTACGCGGTCTTAAGGACGTTCAAGTCATAGAACATCGGGGCTTCTCCCTCGATCAATTTCAACCAAGGCTTAACCCCGATTCCTTTAGAAACCGTTTTCAGAACCCAATTGGAGAACCTAAGATGTCCGATCTCGACCCGATGCTTCTGAAACATGAATTCGATCGGATGACTTCGATCCGCCACGCGGGCCTGGTCAGCGGCGTCGCACAAGGGTTGATCGAGATCAATGGCCTCAACGAACATGCGCGAATCGGAGACTTGCTTACATTGCGGCGGCGCGCGGGGCCCGATCTGGCCGGTGAAGTGCTGCATGTTAGTGCAGACCATATCCATATGATACCGGGTGCCGCCCTGGATGGTGTCAGCCTCGGGGATCGCGTGTATCTCGATCCCTCGCCGGGATTCGCGCCCGCATTGCACTGGCTTGGGCGCGTCATTGATCCGTTTGGCAAACCGCTGGACGGAAAACCCCTGCTGAACGGGCCACAGGATCGCGATATCATGCAGGCACCCCCGCCTGCGGTGGCGCGCAAGCCATTGGGAAAGCGGATGGCCACCGGACTATCCGTTCTCAACACCATGCTGCCGATTGTGCGCGGTCAACGCGTTGGGCTGTTTGCGGGATCGGGTGTGGGGAAATCAACGTTGCTGTCGACGCTGGCGCGCTTCATGCAGGCTGACGTGGTTGTGGTGGCTCTCGTCGGCGAACGTGGGCGTGAAGTGAACGAGTTTGTTGCCCGCGCTATCGGTCCGGAAGCCATGAAGCGCACTATCGTAGTCGCCGCAACGTCCGACCAGTCTGCATTGGCGCGCAGACGGTGCGCGTGGTCGGCCATGTCAGCGGCAGAGTTTCTGCGGGATCTGGGGCTGAACGTTCTGTTTCTGGCCGATTCGGTAACCCGTTTCGCGGAAGCGCACCGTGAAATCGCCGTTGCCATGGGCGAATCTCCTTCGCTCCGAGGATATCCACCCTCTGTCACCCCGCTGATTGCCAATCTGTGTGAACGCGCAGGCCCCGGCACGCAGGAGCACGGTGATATCACCGCCGTGTTCAGCGTCCTGGTCGCGGGTTCCGACATGGATGAACCCATCGCCGACATTCTGCGCGGTGTATTGGACGGGCATATCGTGCTCAGCCGCGAGATTGCCGAACGCGGGCGCTTCCCGGCCATCGACCTCAGCAAATCCGTATCCCGCAGCCTTCCAGAGGCCGCGTCCGAGGCCGAGAACCAGATGATCAACGAAACCCGCAAACTTGTCGGCAGCTACGAACAATCCGAAGTCATGATAAAGGCCGGGCTGTATTCAGAAGGATCAGACCCGCTCTTGGATCAGGCCGTGCGCGTTCATGAGGAGTTGGACTCGTTTTTTAGCAAACCCGACTCCGAAGGGATTGAAAACAGCTTTAACCGCTTATCGCTGACTCTGCGCCGGGCTTCCGCCGGCCTGCCGCGTTAGCGAACTCTGAGCAGTTTTAAGTATTAAGGCCGCCTTAAGACCTGCACAGCTATTCAGATAGTCGGGTGATAAAAAGGTGGTGGAGATGGGTGCGCAAACCAATGCGGCGCCAATCATCATCAAGAAGAAGCGTGTATCGGGTGGCGATGGCCATCACGGTGGCGCGTGGAAAGTCGCTTATGCAGACTTTGTTACGGCCATGATGGCCTTCTTCATGTTGATGTGGCTGCTGAACGCAACAACGGAACAGCAACGAAAAGGGTTGGCAGATTATTTTGCGCCAACAATCCCGCTGAGCCCGGAATCCGGCGGCGGCGACGGAGCCTTTGGCGGCGACAGCATGTTGTCTGTAGACACGCTGTTGCGAGACGGTCAGGGTGCCACGACCAGGCACCCGACCGAATCGCATCAAGCCCGTGGTTCAATCGGAGTGAATGCCGAAGGCGGCGGCAAAGGAAACAACGAAGACTTCACTACGTTGGAGGCGCAACTGCTGGGGCGTACCGGTGAAAGCGAGGTCTCGGACAAACTGCTCAAGCATATCGTCACACGGGTCACCGATGAAGGTTTGGTGGTGGAACTGTTCGACACCGACGATCAGGCATTGTTCGAAACAGACTCTGACAAACCAACCAGCTTTCTGCGGGCCCTGGCCCTGATCATCGCCCGGGCCTCGGATCTTGTTGTCAATTCGATGGCTGTCGAAGGGCATGTCAGTGCGTCTCCGGTTGTGCAGGCGCGCAACACAGCCTGGAATCTGTCCACCGCCAGGGCACAAACATTGCGTCAGCTACTGCAGGACAAGGGCGTTGAGGCACAAAGGATGGATCGTGTTACGGGCCATGCAGACAGAGAATTGTTCTCCGACAATCCCATGGCTGCGCGAAACAACAGGATAGAAGTGATCTTCCTGCGCCAACCCTGAACTATAGAGCGCATTTTACATGTTAGCGCGCTGTTAAGGGGCTGTGCGTTACCTGTTGCACCAAAGACGGACGCAACAGAAGGGCGCACCCATGACCATTTCCTCTTCGCTCAATGCCGGTGTGGCGGCGCTGAAAGCCAATGCCAACAGGCTGGCGACGATATCCGACAACATCGCGAATTCTTCGACATTTGGGTACAAACGGGTCGAGACGGATTTTCATTCAATGGTCACGTCCGGTCAGGGTGGCAGCTATTCGGCAGGCGGCGTGCGGACGACAAGCCAGCGCATGGTTGATCAGCGCGGGCCTCTGGTCACAACCAGCAACTCAACTGATCTGGCAGTACGGGGGCGCGGCATGTTGCCTGTGCGCCCCAGCTCTCAGGTCGGGAATAAATCCAACGAGATGTTGCTGACAACAACAGGGTCATTCCGTACCAATGAAGAAGGATATTTGGTCACCGAATCTGGTCTTGATCTTCTGGGATGGCCCGCTGCACCAGATGGCACTATTCCACCGGTTTCGCGCGACACGCCTGCTGCGCTTGAACCCATTCAGCTGAGTGTCAACCAGTTATCGGGCGCGCCCACCACGCAAATGAACCTGCGTATGAACTTGCCGGCCACGGCGACAGATGCGGGTGCTCCGGGGGACGTTCAACCTTTGTCGGTTGAATATTTCGACAATCTCGGCAAATCCGAGAGCATCGATATTGAGCTGATCCCAACTGTTCCCGCATCCGGCAGCAGCAACGAATGGACCATGGTCTTGCGTGACTCGGCCTCGGGCAGCGCGATCATTGGGGAATACACGCTGACCTTCACCGACAACCGAACGGCTGGCGGCACCTTGGCTAGCGTCACACCTGTTTCTGGCGGTGCTTATGACCCAGCAACGGGCAGTGTCATGGTCAATGTTGCCGGCGGACCGGTTGAGGTCAATATTGGCCTGATTGGGGATGCAGATGGCATAACCCAATTGTCCGACACGTTTGCACCTGTTTCGATCACACGTGATGGTTCTGCCGTTGGTACAATGACCAGCGTTCAGGTCGATGAGAACGGATATGTCTACGCGTTGTACGACACCGGCGTCAGCCGCCGAATGTACCAGATTCCGCTGGCAGATGTCCCCAATCCCAACGGCCTGACCGCGTTGGACAGCCAGACCTACGCGCCATCCCGTGAAAGCGGCACATTCTTTCTTTGGAACGCAGGCGAAGGTCCTACCGGAAATCTCGTCTCGTTCGCGCGTGAAGAATCCACCACGGATGTGGCCACCGAGCTGACATCCTTGATCCAAACGCAACGCGCCTATTCTTCCAACGCCACATTGATCCAGACGGTGGACGAGATGCTGCAGGAAACGACAAACCTGAAGCGTTGATCAAGCTCTGACCTAAAGAAAGGAGCGGCCTCATGAACATGTCGACAGCACTGAATAATGCATTGGGCGGGCTGACTGCGGCCAGTCGCGGGGCCGCTGTGGTGTCCGGAAACATCGCGAATGCGCTGACCCCCGGTTATGCGCGTCGGTCTCTCGAACTTACGACAAGTTCAATACCCGGAAATGGCGCCCGCACCGTTGGCGTGGTCCGGCATCAGGATCCGGTTTTGACCGCCAACAGACGTTCGTCTGACGCCGAACTCACCTTTCGATCGGCCATTTCGGACTTTCACTCGCAGGTCGAACAACTGGTGGGTTCTCCTGCCGACGGCCCTTCGCTATCTACCCGTCTATCCTCGTTAGAAAACGCCTTTATCACGGCGGCCAGTCTGCCTGACTCTATCGAACGGCTGGATCAGGTTGCGCGTTCGGCCCGCGATCTGACCAATGAACTGAATGCAGCATCAGAGGGCGTGCACCAGGCGCGCTCGGACGCAGATCGAAAAATCGGCGCTCAGATCGACAGCCTGAATCAGACTCTGAAAGATATCGAAGACCTGAATGCCAAGCTTCCCGCCATACAGAACTCTGGCGGTGACATCGGTGCCCTGTTGGATCAGCGACACGTCCTGATCGATCAGGTCAATGCCCTGATCCCGGTCAATGTCGTACCTCGCGCCAATGATCAGGTGTCGCTGTACTCAGAAGGTGGGTTGATCCTACTGGAAGGCAAAGCCTCGGAATTCACGTTTTCTACGACCGGTGAAACAAAGCCCCACATGACAGTGGCAAATGGTCTGTTGTCCGGTCTGGAAATGAACGGCAACCCGGTACGGACAAGCGGAGACAACGCTCAAATCCGCGGCGGGGCGCTGATGGCGCAGTTCACCATCCGTGACGAATTATCGGTTGAGGCGCAGGTTCAGCTGGACACGGTTGCGCAAGACTTGATTGAGCGATTTGAAACGCCGGGTTTGGATAAGTCGGTTCTTGCGACAGATCCCGGTCTGTTTACCGATAACGGCAACCGCTTTGATCCAGCATCTGTTGTCGGACTTGCATCACGGATCTCACTCAATTCGACGGTCGACCCTGACAATGGCGGGGACAGTTGGAAACTGCGCGCGGGTCTGGGTGCCGCAACATTGGGTGACCCCGGGCAGGCCGCACAACTGCGCGCGTTCGGGGACATATTAACCGACGCGCGTCCGATACCCGGCGGGCTGTTCGGTACGGGAAACATGCGCGCTGCCGAGTTGACCGAGGCCCTGTTGTCGAAAGCAGGCGCATACGCCCATGCCGCAGATCAGCGCAAGACTTTTGCAAACAGCTTCCAGCAGCAAATGGCGCAGATCGAGGCCGCCCAGGGCGTGGATTCCGATCAGGAACTGCAACGGCTCATGCAGATCGAACAGACATATGCCGCAAACGCCCGTGTCATCTCGGTTGTTGACGAGCTTCTGGAAACTCTTCTGAGGTTGTGACCATGAACATCACTTCTATCGGCGATTTGGCGCGAGGAATGACCTTGCGAACCCGCGCAACAAATATCAAAACCCAGATCGAAACCCTCTCTTACGAGATGTCCACCGGGCAGGTAAAGGACATCTCGGGTCGGCTTGGCGGGGATTATTCAAAAATTCTGGATCTCGACCGCAGCCTCGCCAGACTCGACGCCTTTGGCATCGCAACGTCCGAAGCGGCCCTGTTCACCGATGCCATGCAACTGAGCCTAAAAACCTTCGGAGATTCGGTTGGAGACATGACCGCGTCTTTACTGGCTTACGGAACCGCCAATCAGCCCGTTAATCATGAACAAGCGTCACAACAGGCCAAAAATGAGCTGGACACGATGATCTCGGCGCTGAACACACGTGTGGGTGGACGCAGCCTGTTTTCCGGCACTGCCACTGATGTGTCGCCGCTGCCCTCTTCGGACGATCTTTTGGCAGCGCTGAAGCCGCAGGTAACCGGGTTTGTCACCGTCTCCGATATCCGGCTGGCGGCGGGCACCTGGTTCAACGACCCGGCAGGGTTTAACGCCATGTTTTATCAGGGGTCAAGCAACACCCTGTCTCCGATGCAGATATCGGAAAACGAAAGCGTCACGTTGCCGATCACGGCAACGGACCCGGCGTTCAAGGCCGCTCTCAGGGATGTTGCAGTAGCCGCACTGGCCACTGACAGCACATTGGCGCTTTCTCCCGATCAACGCACCACTTTGTTCACGCAGTTGGGTGTCGATCTGGCCAATGCACAGGATGCAACCGTGAAGCTCCGGGCAAAAGTCGGAGCGACCGAAGCCCGCATTGAAGAGGCCGCAACACGCAATTCCGCAGCCCGAACCAGTCTGGAATTCAGCCGGAACGAACTGATCGCGGCCGATCCTTATGAGACGGCAGCGAAACTACAAACGGTGCAATTTCAGTTGGAAAGCCTGTATTCCGTAACCGTTCGCAATGCGAATTTGTCTCTTGTAAATTTTCTGAGATGAGGGCGCTGATACTTCTCCTGATCCTCCTTCCCGGCATGGCCTGGGCAGGGGCAATCCGTCTCAAGGACCTCGTGGATTTTGATGGTGTCCGGGGCAACGATCTTGTGGGTTACGGTCTGGTTGTCGGTTTGAACGGAACCGGCGATGGGTTACGGAACGCGCCTTTCACCGAAGAAATCATGTCCAACATCCTGGAACGTCTTGGTGTTAACGTCACCGGTGAGGATTTCCGACCCAAAAACGTGGCGGCGGTATTGGTCACAGCCAGCCTGCCACCTTTTGCAAGGGTGGGTGGTCAAATCGATGTAACGGTTTCAGCCATAGGCGATTCCAACAGCCTGCTGGGCGGCACTCTGATCATGACCCCGCTGAACGCGGCCGACGGACAAATCTATGCGGTTGCACAGGGCACAATCCTTGCGGGCGGCGTTTCGGCTGAAGGAGAGGCAGCTTCAGTCGTGCGCGGGGTACCAACCTCGGGCGTTATTCCGTCCGGCGCAAGGGTCGAGCGTGAAATTGACTTCGACTTGTCAACCCTCACTCAAATGCGCCTTGCACTCAGAGAGCCCGATTTCACCACAGCCGCACGTATCGAAACCGCGATAAACACCGAGTTCAACAGAGCCGTGGCGATCATGCGGGATTCCGGCACGGTTGAGCTCAACGTCGCGGCGACGCAGGCAGTTTCAACAGCCCACGCCATAGGGCGCATTGAGAACATACTGGTTGAACCGGAATCAAAAGCGCGTGTTGTTGTCGATCAACGCTCTGGTACCATTGTCATGGGACAGGAGGTCCGTATTTCGCGTGTGGCAGTCTCTCAAGGCAATCTGACGCTGACGGTTCAGGAGGCACCGATTGCGGTTCAGCCCAACCCGTTTGCCAGAGGTGAAACTGTAGTCGTGCCACGTACAATCGCAGGGATCGAGGAAGAAGAAGGGACCGGCCTCGCCGAAATCCCCGAGGCCACCACGTTGTCCGAGGTTGTCGCCGGTCTGAACGCGCTTGGGGTCTCGCCTCAGGATATGATCGACATTCTGAAAACGATCAAGGCAGCAGGCGCGCTGCATGCGGAATTCATCGTCAGGTGAATGGCACAGCCAGTTGGATGGGAGCGCTGCTGGCACGCCCGCCAAAGCTGCGGTCTATTTCGATTTCCAGCTGTCCAGCCAGCGGCGAAACCTGTTGCGCCGCTCTTCAATGGCATCACCGGCTGCATATAGCCCGTCTTCCACGTTTTCGATCATCGGATCGATCCGAGCCTGCCGGAACCTGCGCCAACGCACCCATATCGCCCAGACCAACGCGGCAAAGATCGTCAGGAAGATGATATTGAACCAGGGAATGATCCGAACATCCGGCCCTTCTACATCTTCGATGAAAATGGCGTTGGGAAAGATCGACATAAATTCGTTTCGCCAACCATAATGGGTCACGACCACCCATTTCGGGTTTTCCTTGGTCGACTTAGCATCATTGGCCTCGGTATAGAGGTTCGCTGTGTCGAACTTGAAATACGGCGGCCAGCCCCAACCGGTATCCTCGTTTCGGTATACGATGGGTTTTCCGTTGGCCCGCACCGCCTGAATGAACTGCACATCCCGGTTGGACAGGCTGGTGGACTGATCCTCGGGTTCGGACCAGAAAATCCGAGTCCAATCGTTCAGATCCTGCCGTTCTTCATAGGTATTCACGATGCGCACAATGTCATGCTGCGGCAGCGAATACTGCAGGATCACGGCAATCGTACCCCAGAAAATGATAATGAACGCCCATTTCACATAGGCCATGCCTAAACCCTCACATGTAATTCACGATGTAGATCATCGCGCCAATCGCCACCCACGGCACGATATAGACACCCAGGATCAGTTTACGCCGAAACGAGTTGTCATACACATGCAATCCGCGTTCGACAAAGGCTTCTTTGTTGCCCGTCTTACCCTTTTCGTCCCACCAGGTTTCCAGTTTGCGACGGCGCATCCCGCGCGAGTAGAAAGACAGTGCGAAATAGGTAACCGTCTGGATCACCAACAAGATCAGCAAAAGGCGCAACAATCCGAACATATCAGCCTTTCCTCACCGAACCCCACGGACCGACCCGTGCGATTATGTCATCGCTGACCCGATCGTCGCCGTTCATATCCGGTTCATGCCCGAACAGCGCGGCACGGGCGCCTTGCTTGTCCACCTGATACTCGCGTGCAAGGAAATCGGCAACATAGGCTTTCTTGCTCTCGGGCCATCTGGAATACGTGCTGTAGAACAACTCCTTGTGGCAGATGAACATCTGGCGCGGGTCCAGCGGGGCCAGTTCGGCTAGCAACATGTTTACCAGATCACGGTTCGGCGTATTCGCGGCGCGTAACGTATAGAAATAGGCCGGATGGTCCGAAGTGATACGCGGCCACGGCCCCCCGTCACTCGCCCAGCGCAGCAGTTGCGCCAGACCGTGATAGGCATCAGGCAGGCGATCCGAGTGGTTTCGCGCCAGCCGCCGCATGTCGCTGCGGTCCGACCCGGTCAGGTCGACATCCGCATCCGCCGCTGCGTCAACGGTCAGGAAATCCATCTTCTGTTGCAGGATCGCGGCGGCATCCACGCCGCGCGCCTTGACGATCGGTTCGACCAGATCGTTGTAATCCAGAAACTTGGCGATTTGGTTTCGCTGTGACGGATCAAACGTGTACTTGATCGGCAGGTCGTCGGGCTTTTCACCCATGCAAATCGCGGCCGGGTGGTCCAGATCGGGAAACAGGTACAGCCCGCCGAAATGTGCCGTCCAAAAATTGCGCTGCTCAAAATCTGTGTGGCGCAGACGAACCGGGTTGCGGGTGACGTCTCCGGTTTCCTTGGCCGTTTCGATCATCTTGGCGATCAGCACATCGTCGAACCAGGCGTCCTCTTCGGTTTTGAACCGCTCGACCATGCCCGCCAGTTGCTGGGCCTTGCGCAGGGTGCCGCCTGCGGTGTCGGCCTCGATCTCGATCTTTTGCAGGTTGAACAGGTCGCGCGGCGTGGTGAGTTTGATGACGGAATTCACCAGCTCACCGGCCACCGCGTCTGTGGCGGTCAGGGCAAACAGCTGCGCCTCGTTCATCTCGATGAATTCGCGCAGAATATCGCGCGAGGTCGAGAATTTGACGTTCAGCAGAGGCGCGCGTTTCTGTTCGGTCGTCAGCAGGATGAACTGCCTGTTGACCCCGTTGGGGTTGAGATAGAGCTCATCCTCCAGCTCAATCCCCACCTCTGGCGAAAAGCCCGAGATATCGACATGGAAATCCGTCAGCGCCGTAGTCTTACCCGCCAGATGCTGCAGCGCGCGGTTATACCGCTCGACCAGAGCCGGGCTGGAGATGTGGACAAGGTTGCCGAACATCAGGCCTTTTTCGATGAGGCGAATCAACTTTTTCTGTTCCTTCGAATAGAGCCTGTTTTATTCAAATTAGCCATTTGCCTGCGTTGACGGCGTATGCGCTTTGCGGTTTCCCTTGCTTCTGTATCCATCGGAAAAAGATCGTGACGGGTATAATAGCCTAGACAACAGATTGACGCCGATATCATCGGGCCAATCACAAGAACCCATGGAAAGGCCAAGACTACAATCACAGTTCCTGTAAGAAGGAATATGGCTCCAGCGCCAAATCTACCAACTGATAGCAGTCCATAGACCTCAATAGCGACGCTAGGCACGAGCGCCATACCTACAAGCGGCGCACAAAGAAGCGCTACAATAAAAGGCACTCTTCCTTCAACTGCGAACCAACCTGTTAGAAAGCTGGCTATCGTGGCAATGGGAAAATAACCCACTTCTAAGAGCACATCGTCCACTACCCCTTCCCCTCCAAATACCGCCGCTTGGCCTCTTCCATCCGCCCCATCTCGCGGACCGCGTTCTCGATGGCGACCTCGTCGCTCTTGTCGGCATAGCGGAACTCGCTGTCGGCGTAGCGGTTGATCTCTTGTATCACCATCTCGACCGTGATCGGCTGTCGCAGATCCTCGATCATCGCTTTCTTGGTGTCGTAGTCGCGGAACAGGAACAGGTCGGGGTTTTCCATCCACTCGTCGGGCAGTTCGAAATCCATCGCGCGGACCTTGACCGCGTCTGTGATGTTCTTGATCGCGCGGCCGGTAAAGCGCTCATCCGCCTGTTGGATCGCCTTGAGGTAAGTGCCCAGCTTGGCGATGGTGTCCATCTGGCCGATATCGCCGGACACCCGGTCATAGACCTGCAGCAAAGCGTCCTCATGCGGGCGCGCATGGCTTTCAAAACTGGCGGCGACGGCCTTTTTGATCTCTTGCGCAGCATAGGCTTCGTGTTCGCCCAGCGGGATGTCGTGGTTGCGGCCCATCAGCAGGTGCAGGATGTCGATGTAATCCTCACGCGTTTGCGGCCCGTCCACCAGGAACCGCGCACCTGCCCGCTGGCGCAGGGCGTCGTCCACATTCTCGGGGTAGTTCGAGAACATGCCAAAGGTGCAATTGCCGCGCACGACGGTGTTGGCGCCCGCAAAGCTCTCCATCAGCACGGCGGTGATTTCCAGTTGCCCGGCTGACGACTGCCGGTCGCCGCGTTTGCCTGCCAGTTGGTCGATATCGTCGATGGTGCCGAAACCGATGACCGAGGGGTCGATGATCGTGTTGATAAAGGCCTTGGCGTTCTGGCCGGACTTGCCCTGATAGCTGTCGATGTTATCAGTGCTCAGGTTCTGATAGCGGAACGGGTAGCCCGCGTTCTGGCAATAGTCGTTGATCAGCCCCGCCATCATCTGGATCAGGGTGGTCTTGCCGGTACCCGGTTTGCCGTCGCCCATGAAGGTGAATATGAACCCGCCAAGCTCGGCAAACGGGTTCAGGCGGCGGTCGAAGTCATAGGCCATCACCATCTTGGCCAGCTTCATCGCCTGATATTTGGCGATATGGTTGCCGACCACCTCATTCGGTTTTTTGAACGTCATGGTCAGGGTGGTGGATTTGGCCTTGGAGGCCGGTTCAAACCCCCGGATCGTCAGATCATCAGCCTCGATATGCCAGGCGGCGTTCTGGAACGGGGCCAGATGGCCTGCGGACTGGGCGCGCAGAGCGGCCTTGTCCATCAGCTGTTCAGCATAGGCACTGGTGGCCGCGATCAGGTGCGCGTCGTCAGGCGCGTGTTTGGCCAGCGTCTGGTCCAGCTCCCACAACGCTCCGTGCAGGGCCAATTGACCATTGTCAGTCAAAACCTCTTCGATTTCGCCAACATCAACAGTGGTTTCGCCCAGATGCGAAGACATCAGATAGGCCAGCGCATTGCCAAACACATGCGAGGTGACCAGAGCCTCAGCCGTCAGCAACTCCGAAAACTCAGTCTTGCGCGCCGCAGGCAGGTCCCCGGCCAGATTTGCGCGTTTAAGGTCGGACAGCGGGGTTTGTTCCGCATAAGCCTCGGCCACGGCCAGAGCGATGGCAATGGCCCGGCGAATGGCCTGCTGTGTGGTGGCCTGTGGCGGCGAGACCAGCGCATCGCCATCATCCGACGCCTCAATCCGTTCGACCAGATGTACACCATCCGCGCGTGCCGTACGCCGCGTCACCAAACCCGGAGTCGTCGAGCGAAACCGCCGCCCGGTCGACACGCCCGGAGACCGTTCGACGGTGGCCGCAACGGGTTTGGCGATCCGCGGCGCGTGTTCAAAACCGTTCAGCAAGGCGGTCGCTGCCGGGTAATGCTTGCGAATATCGTCTTCGCGCAATTCCATCTGATCTGACGTCAAACTCATTTCAAAACCGCCCTTGCTTCATCTTTTCAAAAATACTCCCGCCGGAGGTCAAACTAATAGCGCAACACCTGCCCGCTCTTGCTGACTACGAATTTGCGCACATCACCAAATCCCGGCGGGTTGCGTTCAGCTAGCACCTGAAACGGGCGCTGGGGCAGAATGATTGATCGCTGAGTACGGGTCGCCCCGGTCTCGGCCCCCTGCCCGCCGAACGGGTCCAGTGCAAAAACCTCACGCTCGACGGTAGAAAACCACCCGGCGCGCTCTTCGATCACTTCTTCGCTTTGCAGCTCTTCAGTGGTCCAGGCCAGCGCCCAGTCTTCCCCCTGCGGAGATTGCGCGTCCTCCAGCACTTGCCGCAGGGGGCCGGACTGCTCGGTGTAGGCTGAGGAATACATCGGTCCCACATGAATGCGGCGCAAATGCTTGGGATGGAGGTCGTCGAAATCCTGATCGAACCCTTTGGCGATCGTCACCAGTTTCAAACCGCCCAGCGCTTGCGCCATCAGATGCGCCTGTACTTCGGGCCAGCGGCGTTGGTCCTTGGGCAGGGCGGTTTTGCCGCTGTCCTCCAACTGCATCAGGTAGATGACCGGAAGGTTGATCTGGCTGTCATAAACCGCCCAGTGGATCATGAACTTGCGCCGCTCGCCCTCATTTCCGATCCAGTGACATTCCGGATCATTGCGGGCCCAGAACAGCTGACCTTTCAGCAATTCCTCGTAATAGAGCCTTTGGGACAGAGCGAATTGCAGCTTGGTGGGGATTTCCTGATCGCCAATGATCGTTCGCACCATGTCGGTTTTCAGATCATCTTCCGAGGGCATATTCGCCAGATGCACTTGCGCCTGCTGCGCGTCATTGGCCATGGTCAGCAATTCGGCCGCCACCGGAAACCCACTGTCGCGCTTGTCCATTGCAAGACTGCCAAAGAACCGCCCGGTATCGCGCCCGACCAGCAGGTATTTCATGCTGAGCGCGCGGAAGGTGTAAAGCAGCCCCGAGAGGTAGCGCGACACGATCCGCACTTCTTGTTTCGAGATCGCGCCCTCCGCCTCCATCGTCGCGGCCACGCGCAGGAGGTGAACAGTGATCACCTCAAATTTGCGGAAATACCGTCGCGAGGCGAAAGTGTCGGTCAGGCCGACATGGTCTTGGGTGGGGTTAGTCATTATCCACGCGCTCTTTTCTTTGTCGGTGGCCGAATAACTTCTCATCAAGCTGTTCAAGCTTGATCAGACCGTTGGCGAACAAAACGCAGAGGCAGAATGTCGCCAAGAGAACACCCACTATCAGCACAAGTTTGATCACCAAGTGGTCTGGCGTCCAATCGGCTGTCAGAAGAAGCAAAGTCAGGAACCCGCCGAAGACAACAAAGAGAATCCCTATCCTGAACCTGTAGCGTATTCCTTTTGGCTTGCCTTTGGAATGGAACGTCACTGAAGCGCATCACCCCCCGTACAAATTCTTATCATGCTTCTCGACAATCGAAGCAAACCGGCGGGCAAAGCGTTCATCTGCCTTGGCCTTTTTCTCCAGCACGTCGCGGGCAAAGACCATGTGGTCCTCATGCGCCTCAAGCATGTCGGCCATCTTCTGGTTGGTCGCGGTGCCGATTGAGGCCATGGCGGTTTGCGCCTCTTGATCGGTCTGCACACCGATCTCGTTGATGCGGTGGGCCACGTCCTGCTGCTGTGCAGTTTTCAGCGATTTGGTCAGGGCGTCATACAGCACCACGCGCTGTTGCGTGTCTGTCTGCAGCTTGTTGATCAGCACCATCTGTGTCGCCGCCTGGTTTTGCAGTGAATCGACCCAGGTCTTGCCCTTTTCGATATAGCGTTCCAGCGTTTGCGATTTGGCCAGCTTGACCTGCTCTTCCTGAACCTTGGCGTTGTATTGTTTGTTCAGCTCGGCCAGTTCGGTTTCCAACTGCGTGCGCGCGGCGGCGTCCTGTTCGACGCTGATCTTGTTTTCCAGCGTAATAATCGCCGGGTCCATGCCCTGAATCTCAGCGCGTAAGGCTTCCAGCTCGGCCACGGTCGCCTCGCGATCGTCCAGCGTGCCGGTCAGGTTGTCCTCGACCTTGACGCGTTGTTCTTCCAGCACGGCCAACTGCCCTTCCAGTAGTTTGACGATCACGTCGGATTTGGCGATCAGGTCCTGCAGCTTGTCGTCGATATTGGCCGTGCGCATGCGTTCCTGCCGCATCGACTCGGATTTGCCTTTCGAGAAGATGCCGACAAAGGTCTCCCACCCGGATTTCGAGCGCATCTCGTCAAAATCCTTGGAAAAGGCGCTGGTGACGTCGTCCAGACCCATGATCAGCTCGGCGATATTGGCGTTCATCACCTCGGTATGGGCATGCACATCCTCGAGCGTGGCGTTTTCTATGTCGATATCGGCCTCGGCGGTGCCTATCTTGGCGCGGGCGGCTTCAATACGCGAGGTCAGCCCTTCGATCTGAGACTGGCTTTCGCGCACTTTGGTTTGCGTTTCCTGAATAAGCGCTTCGAATTGCTGGTTCGACATCTCTGCTGTCCTCTTTTTCTTTAATTACCCAATAAGATAGGGAATGTTACGATGATTTACATCCCCTGGGCCTCAAAATTCACCCAGACTTTGACAAACTCCTTTGCAAAAGGAAAGGCGAGACCGCCGAATGAAAGAAACAGATATCGAGTGACTTCATTAGATTAACTTGTTAAGTAAATTTTTGATCAAATCTGGATTGATTCCACATCCAGAGTGGCCATAGACAATTGAGACATCACCTGATTGGGTGCGCGCAACCCAATTCACGCCGGAGGCTTATCATGCTGGACGCAACGACCGATCTGAAGTCAATCCTGAAGAACCCCGAATTGCTTGTAACCAAAGCCTATATCGGCGGTCAGTGGGTAGACGGTGACAATGGCACGTTCAAAGTCACGAACCCCGCTCGGGGCGATGTGGTCGCCGAGGTGGCTGACGTCAGCCGTGCTCAGGTCGCCAGAGCAATCGCACAGGCCGAAGCCGCGCAGAAAGAATGGGCCAAACTGACCGGCAAGGAACGTGCAGCCATCCTGCGGCGCTGGTTCGATCTGATGATGGAAAACGCCGAGGATCTGGGCAAGATCCTGACCGCTGAACAGGGCAAACCGCTGGCAGAGGCCATCGGTGAGATCGGCTATGGCGCGTCCTTCATCGAGTTCTTCGGTGAAGAGGCCAAGCGCGTCTATGGCGAGACCATTCCCGGCCATCAGCGCGACAAGCGGATCATGGTGATGAAGCAGCCGATCGGCGTTGCGGCCTCGATCACGCCCTGGAACTTCCCCAACGCGATGATCACCCGCAAGGCAGGCCCGGCTTTGGCCGCCGGCTGCGCCTTTGTTGCGCGTCCGGCCACCGAAACGCCCCTGTCAGCGCTGGTACTGGCGATGCTGGCGGAACAGGCCGGCGTGCCCGCGGGTGTGTTCAACGTGGTGCCCTCATCAAGGGCCAGTGAAATCGGCAAGGAGTTCTGCGAAAACCCCGGCGTGCGCAAGCTGACCTTTACCGGTTCGACCGAAGTGGGCCGCATTCTGCTGCGCCAGGCGGCCGATCAGGTCATGAAATGTTCGATGGAACTGGGCGGTAATGCGCCGTTCATCGTGTTCGACGACGCCGATCTGGATGCAGCCGTCGAAGGCGCGATGCTGTGCAAGTTCCGCAACAATGGCCAGACCTGTGTCTGCGCGAACCGTATCTATGTGCAGGCCGGTGTCTATGACGCTTTCGCGGCCAAACTGAAGGCGGCAGTGGAAGCGCTGAAAATCGGCGACGGCTTGACCGAAGGCACCACCACCGGCCCGCTGATCAATGCCGACGCAGTCGCCAAAGTCGAGGAACATATCAAGGACGTAACCGACAAGGGCGGCGCGGTTCTGACTGGCGGCCTGCCCCATGATCTGGGCGGCACGTTCTTCCAGCCGACCATCGTGACCGGCGTGACTCAGGACATGCTGGTGGCGCAGGACGAAACCTTTGGCCCGCTGGCCCCGCTGTTCAAGTTCGAGGACGAAGACGACGTGATCGCCATGGCCAATGACACGATTTTTGGTCTGGCCTCGTATTTCTATGCCAAGGACCTGAGCCGCGTCTACAAGGTGGCCGAGGCGCTGGAATACGGCATAGTCGGCGTGAACACCGGCATCATCTCGACCGAGCTGGGCCCGTTCGGCGGCGTCAAGCAATCCGGCCTGGGCCGCGAAGGCAGCCATCACGGCATGGAAGACTATCTAGAAATGAAATACGTCTGCATGTCGGTCTGATCCAATACGGTCTCTGTCCCATTGCGGTGGGCAGAGACCCCACATCCGGAAACGAAATCGCGTCGTCTTTTGACTGTTTATGACGGTCGCCCAATTGACGCTGACACGGCTAGTCTGCGGATTTGTCGCGTATCTGTTCGATGGCACGGGTCGCGAACTTTCCCTGCAACGAGCCGTCCACCATCGCTTCCAGCGCGGGCAATGCAGACGACGCCGCGCTACCTATTTTCCCCAATGCAATAGCTGCCTCTTTGCGGACAAACACCGACGGGCTTTCAAGAAGCGCGATCAATTCCGGCACCGCTGGCTGTGCATCTGGACCAAACAGGGCCAGTGATTGGGCTGCCGCCCTCTGATCTTTTGCATCCCCCCGGGACAGATCTGCCCTGAGACTCGCTATGGTTTTTTCCGGAGGCAGCGCCGCCAGTCGAAGCCCATCGTTCAGCCGGGCGTTCAGATGCTGGTTTTCTCCGACCCAGCGGATGATGAAAAAGTAATTTTGAACAGCGTCCTGCATGACACCGGCGTGCTTGCCCTTTTGCCATCGGTCGATGATGGCCCTGCCCGCACGGCGATCACCATTCAGGGCCAGAACCGAAGCTGCAAATGGCATCAGCTCAGTGGCCTGCGGGTTTCGGTTCAACTCTTTCTCGATCACATCTGCCGCGCCCGTCAGGTCATCCAATGCGTAAAGAGCCGCCGCTTCAAACAGCGCGTAGTGGCTGGGATAGTTGGGATCCAGCCGGGTCGCGGCCTGCACAAAGGCCAGCCCTTCCTCTGGCTCACCCGCTGCTATCAACGCCCATCCCATCGTCAGATGAGCCTCGGGGTCGCTGGGTTGCAGCGCAATGGCTTTCGCTGCTTCTCGTCTGGCTTCTTCCGTCCCCCGGCCTACCTCTTCGGTACTGTCCCAATCCGGAAGATTGAGACTGACAATAGCCCGGATGACGTGCACCAGGGCGGTGTCCTGCTCCATCACATCCCGGTAATATCTGTAAAACAGGCCGATGTGCATTTGCGCGCCTGAACCTGCAAACCCGTTCCAGTGATGAAAGATGTGCGGTCGCAAATGCGTCAGGGCAAGCGTCGCCCAAGCACGCCCATAATCCGGGTCCAGTTCCACGGCCTTTTTAAAATGCGGAATTGCCGCAAGGTTGTCCTGTTCGTTGAACTGCGAATACAGCTCCCACCCGCGTTGGAAGGCTTCGCGTGCCGCAATGGTCTGGGTTTCCACGCTTTCGATGGCCTGCCGGCTTTGAGGGTCGAGCGGAAGATCCAGCTTCTGAGCAATTGCGAGAACAATGGTTTTCTGCACTTCAAAGATATCATCGATCGCACCATCGAGTCTTTCCGCCCAGATCAATCGCCCGTTCAAAGTGTCGGTCAGGCGAATATTGATCCGGAAATCTTCATCCGCACGTCGCACGCTGCCGTCAACGACGTAACGAACCCCCAGCTCTTCGGCAAAACGTGCGATGTCGATGTTGCTATCGCGGTATGCGAAGGATGAATTCCCGGCGATGACGAACAATCCGGATATTCGGGACAGGTCCGTGATCAAATCCTCAGAGATACCGTTGATCAGCATCTCCTTGGATGCGTCATCGGTGTAATTCGCAATCGGCAACACTGCGATGGAAGGTAGATCCGGCAAGGGGTAAACCATCTGCGCCTCTGAGGCGCGCAATTGGCCAGTCTTCCACGGTTTCGCCAGAAAAAGCCCAACGGCCGCCAACGTCACCAGTAGAGCCGCCAGTGGCAGCCACCGGGATTTCCTCTTCGTGCCGCGTTTTCGCGGCGAAGGCAAAACTTCTGCTTCTATGCGAAAAGCCTGAACCGGGTCTGTGATGTTCTTGACGTTCTGTGGCCCGATCGGAGCAAAACCGTAAGGCACTTTGTTGCGCGCATAATCGACGATGGATTGTGAAACAACGATGCCACCGGGATCTGCCAGAGCCTCGAGCCGCGCGGCAACGTTCACGCCGTCGCCAAGGATGTCACCCCCGTTTGAAACCACATCGCCGACATTCAGGCCGATTCGAAACGTGATGACGCTATCTTGATCGGTTCCCGCGTTTCTCTTTGCAAGGTCGGTCTGAATCTCCACGGCGGCGTGAACCGCATCGACGGCGCTGCGAAATTCGATCACAAAGCTGTCTCCAGCAGTGTTCGCGATGCGTCCTGAATGCCGGGCGATCGTTGGCTCTATGACTTCGCTGCGGATCAGCCGAAGCCTTGCGATGGTACCTTCTTCGTCCAGACCAACCAATCTTGAGTAGCCGGCGATGTCGGCTGCCAGGATAGCTGCTAGTCGACGTTTTGGTCGGCTCTCCATAATACCGAAGACTATCAGGCGGATAATTTGCTGGGAACCAGTTTTCGAGCACGCCAAAAACACAACGCCCCGCGTCTGGAGGAACGCGGGGCGTGTGATGCGGCAGCCCGGGAGGAGTGGACTGCCGCAGGATAGTCAGAAGCCTCAGTTCACGGCTTTGGCGTCCACCACATCCTTCTCGATGGCCTTGGCCGAGGTGATCTCGATCCGGCGCGGTTTCAGGGCCTCTGGAACCTCGCGCTTCAGTTCGATGTTCAGCATACCGTTTTCGTGGCTCGCACCGGTGACGCGGACATGGTCCGCCAAGGCAAACCGACGCTCGAACGCGCGGGTGGCGATGCCACGGTGCAGATAGGAGCGCTCTTTGTCTTCAGCGGCTTTTTTGCCTGCCACGACAAGTGAATTCTCTTTCACTTCTACGGCCAGGTCGTTTTCCGAAAATCCGGCGACGGCCACCGAAATTCGGTAGGTGTCGACATCGGTTTTTTCGATGTTGTAGGGTGGATAGCTGGGCTGGGCCCCATCGTTGGTCAGAACGCGATCCATCATGTCGGCGATCTGGTCAAAGCCAATGGTGGCGCGGTGCAGCGGTGCAAAATCAAACGTACGCATGTGTCATATCCTCATTCTTGAGCGATTTGCGATAAGTGCCCTCCGATCGGACGGGCGATTTCGGATACCGAACCCCGTTGTGGCGATCCGATATACATCACATGGGTAGCGATTTCGCCGTGTTCAACCCCCGCCGGAACTGATGAATTTCGCACCAGATCCTGACTTGCCGGAACCGACCTGCAACCGGCGGATCGACGCCTTGGGCTGAGGTGCGTCGCGCCGCATGATAGCCTTGAGTTCGGCGACTATCCCGTCAAGCTCCATGCCAAACCCCACCTTTCTGCGACCGTTCGTGCCTACCGCCGAAACCACAGACAGAATCTGCCAGCGGGAACCGTTTCTCGCCAGAATTGCAGACCCGGAAGACCCGAAAGTAATGTCGCAATCAAAGGTGATCAGACCCTGCCTGCGGTCGATGATACGGCACGACCGTTCTCGTGTGATCGCCTCGGACCGTCCCCGCCCGTACGAGGCGATGCTGATCTCATTGCCCGGAACACGGCCGCTGTGCAGCGCAAAGGGGTCGGCGACCGAGTACGGAATAGGCTCGTTCAGCCGCATCAGTGCCACATCCAACTGGACACCTTCGTGCGAAAGTGGGTTCTGCGAACCATAGCTGGGATGAACGACGATTTGCGTGACCTGTCGCTCGGCCAAAGCGTTGCCGTTGCTGAGGCCTGCACGAAACGTGATGTCTTCGGGCACGTAAGTCTTCCCGGTACGACGATCCACCGCACAATGAGCCGCGGTCAGCACCGTGTCCTGCGCGATCAACGTGCCGGTACAATACGAGGCGTCGCGGACATCCAGCCGTCCGATCGCCTCCCAACCATAAAGGTCATCCCGATCGGTTAGCCTGCGCTTGTTGGATTGCGCATGCAGCGCTGTTGCCAAGACGCTCAGGCCAAGTAACAGGCTCCAGAAGACTCTCATCATGGCCGAATGAACCTTGCGCCTATGTTCTTGTTCGTTCCCGATCCGGACGAGGAAAGCCCAAATCCTCGCCCCGCAGAAAGTTCGTCACGCAGCAATTGCAGCGAATGCTCAACCGCGGTTCCAATTGCAACACTCTGGCCGTCCATACTGGCCTTGGCCGCTACCACCGATACGATCTGAGGGCGCGCGCCCGCGAAGGAAAAAACCGGTGCCCCCGAGGACCCGAAATCAACATCGCAGGACATGATCATAACCCCGGCCTGCCGGTTCATGACCGAACAGACCTGTTGCAGAGACGGAGCTTCTGACCTGTCATGCGCATAAGACACAACGCCCACTTCAGCGCCGCGTTTGGGCTGATCGCCCGACTCAAATGGAATTACCGCGGTATTACGGATCGGTTGCCACAGCTCGATCAAAGCCACGTCCGCGCTTACCCGGTCGGCCGTAGAATCGACGCCATATTGGTAATCCGGATGGATCACAGCCTGGCGCGCGGTCCGATACGCCAACGCACGTCCCAAACGCCACCCGGCCAGAAACTCGATATCTGCGGGGTTGATCCGTTGTCCGGATCTTTTGTCAAACAGGCAATGCGCCGCTGTCAGTACAAGCGTCGGCGACACCAGCGTTCCGGTGCAAAACCCTGCGCCGGCGATATCCAACCGCCCGACAGCCATCCACTCGCGCCCGGAATCCGACGTATCCAGGCTTTCCAGTCCGGTGTCCTGCGCCGTGGCCGCCAACGGCAAGACACAGAGCACGATCGCCTTGATCCAGTTGCGCACGCGGTTCTCCGAGACTCACTTCGAGGCTTTTGTCCTACGTGCCGCGTTGGGCGAAAATAGGGCGGTCAGGCACCAAAGGAATTTCCGTGGAAAATGATGCCCGCTGGCATCAGCATGATTTACCGCAAGACGGGAACCGGGTTCCCTGTTCTGTGCAAGGCCGGTGGCTTTGGCCCGCCCGTCGCCCAGTCCAGCAACTCTACCGTATGAACGATCGGCAGTTGCGTACCAGAACCGATCTGCATCATGCACCCGATATTGCCGGCGGCAATGATATCAGGCTTTTTCGCCTCAAGTGTTCTGACTTTTCGCTGTTTCAACTGGCCCGATATTTCCGGCTGCATCAGGTTGTACGTTCCCGCGCTGCCGCAGCACAAATGGCTGTCGGTAGGTTCGACAACCGTGAAACCCGCGTGGTTCAGCAAATCTTTGGGGTAAGACTTGATCTTCTGCCCATGCTGCAACGAACAGGCGGCATGGTAGGCGACGGTCAGGTTTTGGTTTTCGCCCGTCGGCAGGTCCAGCTTGATCAGAAGTTCACTGATATCCATAGCGATTCCAGACACACGCGCCGCATCTTCGGCAAGCGGGTCATTGCGAAACATGTGCCCATAATCTTTCACGGTGGTGCCACAACCGGAGGTATTGATGACTATGGCGTCCAGTCCTTCACCGTCCATTTCCCGTTTCCAGGCTCTGATATTGGCGGTTGCCGCCATATGACTGTCTTGCACCTTGCCCATGTGATGGGTCAAAGCTCCGCAACACCCGGCACCGTCAGCGACCACAACTTCGCACCCCAATCGAGTCAGCAGGCGGATCGTGGCGTCATTGATATCGGTGTTCAGCGCCCTTTGCGCGCAGCCCGTCATCAGCGCCACCCGCATTTTTCGTTCACCGCCGGGCGCAAATCTCTGCGGATCATCGTTACGGCTGACAGGCGGGATATCCTTGGGCGCCATGTCTAACATCGCGCGCAGCCGGGCATCAGGCATCAGGAACCTGAAAGGACGGCCCAGCCTGGCCCCGATCAGGGCCCAACGGAATCGCATCGGATAGGGCAGGATCTGCGCCAAAACCCAGCGCAACACACGATCCGTCAGCGGGCGCTTGTAGTTGGCCTCGATATATTCACGCGCATGATCGACCAGATGCATATAATGCACGCCTGACGGGCAGGTGGTCATGCAGGCCAGACAGGACAGGCAGCGGTCGATGTGCCTGACCGTCTTTTCGTCGGGCACACGCCCGTTTTCCAGCATGTCTTTGATCAGGTAGATGCGCCCACGCGGACTGTCGAGCTCATCTCCCAGCACCTGATATGTAGGGCACGTGGCCGTGCAAAATCCGCAATGGACGCAGTTGCGCAGAATCTCGTTCGAGCGCTGGATTGCCGGGTCTTGCAATTGCTTTTCCGTAAATGTTGTCTGCATCGCCCTATCCCATCAGTCCCGGGTTGAACAAACCACGAGGATCAAATTTCGCACGCAAACCCTTTGTCAGAGCCGATACTGTTGTTGGTTCCGGTTGAAACCGCCCCAGCTTTGTGATCGTTGCGTGGTCAGAACGCACCAGCGTGGCATGACCAGAAAACTCACCAAGTCGGGCACGCACATCCGTGCCGGCCGGGACCCGCAGCCAAACAAGACCGCCGCCCCAATCAAACAGCGCTTGATCCGCTTCGACCCGCGCGGATGTTTCGGCCGCGTCACCAGGTTTGACAGACAGCCGCCAGATATCTCCGCCTTTCCCTTGGAACGGATGAACGTCGCGGATCCCGGTCCAAAGCGTGACGGCATCTCCTTCGTCTGTCACCTCTCCGAAACCTGACAGTACGGCGGTCAACCTACCGATCCGATATGCAACCGAATCCGCAAAGCCTTCGACCCTAAGCAAGGCTTTTCCGTCCTCAGGGTTATAGACGGCCCCGGTCACCTCAAAGGGTGACTTCAACGCAGCAGAAAGAACTTCCACCGCGCTTCCGACGTCCTGCACAGCGACGGACAAGGTCGCCACGCTTTCCGGCTTGGGCAACACCTTCAACGACACTTCGGTCAGAATGCCCAATGTCCCCCAAGACCCGGCCATCAATTTGACCAGGTCATAACCGGTAACGTTTTTCATCACCCGCCCGCCGTTCTTGACCACCTGTCCACGCCCGTCGACGAAACGCACGCCCAGCAGGAAATCCCGGCATGCACCGACCTGAATCCGCCGCGGGCCAGAGATATTGGCCGCCACAACACCGCCAATCGTTGGTTCACCCTGAGTTTCAAGCAAACTGCGGTGGTCCATCGGCTCAAACGCCAGCTGCTGACCTTCCGCCTCAAGAACGGCCTGGATCTCTGCCAATGGCGTTCCGGCCTTGGCCACAAGAGTAAGCGCCCCGGATTCGTAAAGCGAAATGCCACGCAGAGCCCCGGTTTCGATATTCGCTTCAGGACCGGAGATTGCGCGCGTACCGCCACCGACGATGCGAACAGGGTCTCTCAACCCGGCCACCATGTCGGCCAGTTCAGATTCTGTTTCTGGTTTCATGGCAAAATCCATTATTAGAGCCCGATATTTTAGACAATCCGTGCATCGCGGCGGGTTTCCGACACGTTCAGAGGGAACACCTTGGCAGGGTTCAGAAGCCAATCGGGATCAAAAACGTCCTTGACCGCCATCTGCGCCTCAAGATCGGCAGGGGCATATTGATGCGACATGAGATCCCTTTTCTCGATACCCACGCCATGCTCACCGGTCAGGCAACCGCCTTCGTCCACGCACAGTTTCAGAATTTCGGCCCCGAAGGCCTCGCATTTTTCCAGATCACCCGGTTTATTGGCATCGAAAAGGATCAACGGATGCATGTTCCCGTCACCTGCGTGAAAAACGTTCCCAACAGGCAGCTCAAATTCTTCACTCAACTCGCCGATGCGGCGCAGCACCGTTGGCAGGGCCGACACCGGGATCGTACCGTCAAGGCACATGTAATCGTTCAACTGCCCCATGGCGCCGAATGCAGATTTCCGACCAAGCCAGATTTTTGCGCTTTCTTCGGCTGACTGGCTTTCTCGCAGTTCGACCGGGTTGTGGCGTTTGGCGATCTCGATGATTTTCGACAGCTGATGGTCGATTTCGGCTTCCGACCCTTCCACTTCGACAATCAACAGCGCATGGCAGTCGGGGTATCCGGCGTGCGCAAAGTTCTCGCAGGCCTTTATGCACAGCGTGTCCATGAACTCGATCGCGACCGGCAGAATGCCCGATTTGATAATGTCCGAGACACACCGGCCCGCGACTTCATTATCGTCGAACCCCATCAGAACCGGCCGCGCGCCTTCGGGTTTGCGCAGAATGCGCAGCGTCGCTTCGGTCACCACGCCCAGCTGACCTTCCGAGCCGCAAATAACGCCCAACAGGTCCAGACCGGGCGCATCCAGATACGCACCGCCGATTTCAACGACATTGCCATCCATCATCACCATGGTCACGCCCAGAAGGTTGTTCGTTGTCACACCATATTTCAGGCAATGGGCACCACCTGAATTCATCGCGATATTGCCGGCAATGGCACAGGCCAGTTGCGAGGATGGATCAGGCGCATAGAAAAAGTCCTCTTCCTCGACCGCGCCGGTAACGCTCAGATTTGTGCGGCCAGTCTGCACCCTGATGAAACGGTTGTCATAATCTACCTCCAGCACCTCATTCATCCGCGCAACACCCAGAATGACGCAATCGGCAGTCGGCAACGCCCCACCGGCCAGCGACGTACCCGCACCGCGCGGTACGACCGGCACGCCTTCGTCATGGCAAATGCGCAAAACATCCGAGACTTCCTGCGTGCTTGACGGCAACACGGCTAGCATCGGAGGGCATTTGTACGCCGTCAGCGCATCACACTCATAGGCCCGGGTTTCAACCGGATCATGAATGATTGCATCTTTTGGCAGGACCTGCGCCAACCTGGCGACAACCTTACTTTTCCGGCTCAGAACATCCGCGCTTGGCTTTGGCATTTCCATGGCGTTTCTCCCTTTGGTAAAATAATATTACCAATTTACCGCACTGGCAAGTTCCGATCTCCGGTCGTACTGTCGCGCCCATGACCTGGATCGAACGTGCCGCCCTTTTTTCCCCTCTGGACTATTCCGCCATGGCAATATTGCTGGGTGCGTGGCTGTGGATCGGATGGAAGATCGAACATCCGTCGCCACGGAAACGGTCCGTCGCCCTTATGATGGATGGCTACCGCCGCGACTGGATGAACGAGATGGTGACGCGCCAGCCACGCATGTTCGACGCTCAGGTCGTGGCCGCCATGCGGCAAGGCAGCACCTTTTTCGCCTCAACCACGATGATTGCCATCGGGGGCGGTCTGGCCCTGTTGGGAAATACCGAGCGATTGGCCGGGGTGGCTACGGATCTTGCCATCGGCAGTGCACCGGCGATGGTCTGGGAAATCAAGATACTTGTCGTCGTCCTGCTGCTGGCCAATGCTTTCCTGAAATACGTCTGGGCACATCGTCTTTTTGGCTACTGCGCCGTTTTGATGGCCTCGGTCCCAAACGATCCCGAACACCCGCAAGCCTATCCTCGGGCCGGTCAGGCGGCCGAGATCTGCGTGACCGCCGCCCGAAGCTTCAACCGTGGTCTCCGTGCCACCTATTTCGCCCTTGCTTCGCTGGCGTGGTTTCTTGGGCCGATGGCATTGGTCTTAGGCACCGTGATTGCATTCGGTGTCCTGTATCGTCGCGAGTTTGCATCGCAGTCCCGCGCGATCCTTATGGCCCAAACCTCAAACACAGAGACGTGATCCCCATGCACCGCGTTAAACCGTACGTTCGATCCATGCGATATGTGATTCTCAGTGCCCTGCTGGCTGCGCCTGCCCTTGCGGACCCGCCGAAAATCGAACAGGTCCGCGCCAGTTCCAATGGTGATGCCTGGCGGTTTGACGTGACGATCCGGCATCCCGATACAGGCTGGGATCATTACGCCGACGGCTGGCGCGTTCTGGACATGGACGGGAATGAGTTGGGAATGCGTGTGCTGCACCATCCGCATGAGACCGAGCAGCCTTTTACACGCTCGCTTGGTGGCGTGGTCATTCCTGAAAACGTTTCTCAGGTGCAGATTCAGGCGCGGTGCAATGTGGATGGCTGGAATGAAGACACCACATTGATCAAATTGGACTAACCTTCAGAATATCCCCATGGCCAGGCCCGCACCCAGTGCGGAACCGATCTCGCGGCTCTGATTCAGTTGATCATTCGGGATGGTCTTTTCGGCCAAAATGGCCTCGGGCGTTTGGGCATGGGTGCAGATGATCAACGGAGGCTGAACCTCTTTCAATCGCCAGCCAGTGGCAATCCGGGCAATCTGGCGGGCGGCATTCTGTCCGTCTGATCCGGCGCAAATCATCTGCGCATATGGGCGGCCCTCGATCTTTCCCAGCACCGGGTAATAGCAGCGGTCAAAGAACTCCTTCATCAGGCCCGAGATCGCCGCCAGATTTTCTGGCGCGCAGAAGATGTAGCCGTCGGCGGACAGTACATCTTCAGGCCCGGCCTGATCCGCGGGAGCGAGTTTCGTGTCCGCCTCACCTCGCGCTGCTTCAGCAGCCGCTTCGGCCATCTGCCGGGCACCGCCTGTGCGCGAGTGGTAAACGATCAGAAGCTGCGCCATGTCAGACCCGGTGATAGGGACCGCCCGACAGAATGGTCGCGGCCCGATAAAGTTGCTCGGCCAACATCACACGGACCAGCATATGTGGCCAGACCATCGATCCGAACGAGATGGAAAAATCAGCCTCGGCCCGCAGATCAGGGTCTATTCCGTCTGCTCCGCCGATGATCAGCGCCAGATCCTGCCGCCCCGCATCACGCCAACCGCCCAGCTTTTTTGCGAAATCGGGCGAAGACATGACTAGCCCACGTTCATCTAACGTACAGATCACAGCGCCCTTGGGCAGTACCTTGCGCAGCAGCGCGGCTTCGGCACCCATGCCTGCGTTTTTCTTGTCTTCGACCTCGATCACCCGCGCAGGACCAAGGCCCAGGCCACGGCCGGTCCGGTCAAAGCGGGTCAGGTAATCGTCAAGCAGGGATTTCTCCGGTCCGGCGCGCAATCGCCCGACCGCAACTATGCTGATACGCATATCTCTCTCGCCTCCGGCCCCTCAATGCAGGCCGGGATGGCGCCTCAGTTTGCCGAGGCGCTGCCGCCCTGAGGCAGCCACATCTTTTCCAGCTGGTAGAATTCGCGCACTTCGGGGCGGAAGATATGGACGATCACATCGCCCGTATCGATCAGCACCCAGTCGCCGACATCCTTGCCTTCGACCTTGGAGGTGAAACCGAATTCCTGCTTGATGCGATCCGTCAGCTTTTCCGCCATGGCCGAGACCTGACGTGTTGAACGTCCGGATGCAATGACCATGTGATCCGCGACGGAAGACTTGCCTTGCAGGTTGATCTGCACGACGTCTTCGGCCTTGTCATCGGAAAGTGAGGAAAGGATACGCTCAAGCAGCTTGTCGCTGATTGACTGAGAGTGGGCCATCACGTTGGCCCGGTCATCGGCGGGCAAACCCGCCTGTGTATGTAGAGACAGGACATAGTCCTCCTTTGCTGCGCGCCGCAAAACCCCGGCGCCGGGGTACTAGTAAGGTAGCAAGGGGATTGCAACATTTCAATGAAAGCACATCCAGCCCCGCGCAAGGGTGATCACTCTTCGGCGATCTGTTGCAGGTTTGCGTTTTCGGGCAAAAGTCGAACCTCGCGCTGCGGGAAGGGGATCGAGATGCCTTCTTCTTTAAATGCATCCCATAACGCAAGGTAAACGTTACCCCTTATATTGGTCAGCCCTTTGGTGGGATCACTAATCCAGAACCGCAGGACGTAATCCACGCTGCTGTCACCAAAACCGGTAATATGGCAAACCGGTTCATGTTTTCCGCCACTCAGCACGCGGGTCACAGCCTTCACAGCCCGGATCGCCGTCGCACGCACTTTGTGAGGGTCATCCTCATAGCTGGTGCCGAAATCCAGATCCAACCGCACGAATTTGTCGGAATGCGACCAGTTGACCACCTGGTTGGTAATCAGGTCCTCGTTCGGGATCAGGTATTCCCGCCCATCCCGCGTGACAACCGAGACATAGCGTGCGCCCAGCGCGTTGATCCAACCGAACGTGTCACCAAGCGATATCACATCACCCGGCTTGATCGAGCGATCCATCAGGATGATGATCCCGGAAATCAGGTTTGACACTACTTTTTGCAGGCCGAACCCGATGCCCACACCTATTGCACCGGACAGCAGCGCTATGCCGGTCAGATCGAAGCCCAGCGTGCGGATCGCGGCCAGAAAAACCGCGCCGTACAGCAGCACCTGTATACCCTTGGCCAATAGCACCTGCATGGACGGGGTGATGTCATCATTGCTCTGCAATCCGCGCTCGGCCGCGCGGGTGCCGATACGCGCTAGCGTCAACAGGACGCCAATCAGCAGAACGGCCTTGAGAATACCCAGCACCGAAATGTGCAGGTCCCCAATGGAAATCGCGACACCATCAAGGAATTCGGCCACGTCATCCGTCAGATTCAACGCAACAAGCGTTGCATAGACCCACATTGCCCACTTGAATATCCGTCGCAGCGTCCGATTGCGGACAAGCCTCGCGACCAGTGCAATCGCCAGCCACGCGGTTGCCAGAGTGGCAATGACCCCAATGAGGTAACTGCGCGACGGCCAGGTGACATGCTGCATAACCTGATACAGGAACCAGGACAGCAGCACGAAATAGACCAGCGTCAGCCGCTGCATCATCTGCACCATGATGCGAAGCCGCCATTTGGGCCATCCGGTGCGGGCACGCGTCCAAGCGTCCCACCCCGGCTGTGTCAGAACTTTCAGAAGGAAAGCCAGCGCCCAAAGGAAAAGGATGATGATCAACTGATACTGCCGCCAGCCCGGCGTAACCACCAACTCGATCAGGTCTTGAAATTCCGAAGAGAACCCCGCGACCATGTTGTTGTAAAGGCCAGACAGCGAGTCGGGGATCAGGTCTTGGTTCATACACGCCTCCTGCGCCGCAGCTTGGACAGCAACGCCGGGCGTTGCAAGCCTGACACCGGTTTTGAACCTTGATTGCAGCGAAGGCGCAGTATATCTGGACAGCATGAGACTCAATGTGGCCCAAGAACAGAATTTGGAAGATCGTGCCCGCTTGCGCGAACGGTTCTTTGGGGCTGCCCGCACGGTCCTGGCACGCCTACCCGTCGCCTGAGCCAACTCGCCAGCCATTTCTCATTACATACGGGAGAGGACCGATGTCCCCCAAAACACTCTATGACAAGATCTGGGATGCCCATGTCGCGCACGAAGCCGATGATGGAACCTGCCTGCTTTATATCGACCGCCATCTGGTGCACGAAGTCACCAGCCCGCAAGCCTTTGAAGGGCTTCGCATGGCGGGTCGTCCAGTACGCGCGCCGGAAAAGACCATCGCCGTGCCGGACCACAACGTTCCGACCACAGCGGATCGGGTGAACGGGATCGAAAACCCCGAATCACGCATTCAGGTCGAAGCGCTGGACAAGAACGCCAAGGATTTCGGCATTCACTATTACCCGGTGAATGACGTTCGTCAGGGCATCGTGCACATCGTCGGCCCCGAACAGGGCTGGACCCTGCCTGGCATGACCGTTGTTTGTGGCGACAGCCACACCGCCACCCACGGCGCGTTTGGTGCTTTGGCCCACGGCATCGGCACGTCCGAGGTTGAACATGTTCTGGCCACGCAAACCCTGATCCAGAAGAAATCCAAGAACATGAAGGTGGAAATCACCGGCAAGCTGCAGCCGGGTGTGACCGCCAAGGATATAACTCTGGCCGTGATTGGTGAAACCGGCACTGCTGGCGGCACCGGCTATGTCATCGAATATTGCGGCGAAGCCATCCGCAACCTGTCGATGGAAGGCCGCATGACCGTCTGCAACATGGCCATCGAAGGCGGCGCACGCGCGGGCCTGATCGCACCGGATGAAACCACGTTCGAATATGTCAAAGGCCGTCCGCATGCCCCCAAGGGCGCGCAGTGGGAGGCCGCTCTGAACTGGTGGAAAACGCTCTATACCGATGAAGACGCGCATTTCGACAAGGTCATCACCCTGCGCGGCGAAGACATCGCGCCTGTCGTCACCTGGGGCACCAGCCCCGAGGATGTGCTGCCCATCACAGCAACCGTGCCGCAACCCGAGGATTTCGAAGGCGGCAAGGTCGAGGCGGCCCGCCGGTCAATCGAATACATGGGTCTGAAAGCCGGTCAAAAACTCAGCGACGTGGAAATCGACACGGTGTTCATCGGTTCCTGCACCAATGGCCGGATCGAAGACCTGCGTGCCGCGGCAAAGATCCTCAAAGGCAAGAAGATCAAGGACGGCATGCGCGCCATGGTCGTGCCAGGATCAGGCCTGGTCCGTGCTCAGGCCGAAGAAGAAGGCCTGGCCGACATCTTCAAAGAGGCCGGCTTCGAATGGCGTCTGGCAGGATGTTCGATGTGTCTGGCGATGAACCCGGACCAGTTGCAACCGGGTGAACGCTGTGCCGCCACTTCGAACCGCAACTTCGAGGGCCGTCAGGGTCGCGGCGGGCGCACACATCTGCTGAGCCCGGCGATGGCTGCCGCAGCGGCAATCACGGGACGGCTGACAGACGTCCGTGAATTGATGTAAGCTGCCCTCATATCTAGATATTTGAGGGACTGAAAACATGAGTGACTGGATTAAATGGCTCCTGCTGGGGTTTCTATCGATAGCGTTTGGCGTCTTTGCGCTGGGCAATGCGATTGCGGCTTCGCTTGCCGTAACGGTCGTGACCGGCGCGCTACTGCTGATTGCGGGCGCGATGCAGGTGGTCGGCGGTTTCACCGTCGAAGGCACAGGCAACAAGATTCTGTCACTTATCATGGGTGTAGTCATGCTGTTCCTGGGCTGGTCCTTTCTGGATCACCCGTTACAGGGAACGCTGACGCTGGCGACCGTGATGCTAATCCTGTTCATGGCAGGCGGCATTGCACGGGTCATTCTGTCGTTCCAGATGAAAGGAACACAGTTTTTCTGGCCCACGATGATCTCGGGCATATTGTCGATCATCCTCGCAGGTATCATCTGGTCTTATGCAAGCAGCGAACCCGCCGCTTTGCTGAGCCTTCTGGGTATCCTGCTGGGCATCGAGATGCTGTTTAACGGGTTCGGATTGGTGTTCATGGCGCTCTTCTTAAAAAGTGCACCCAAGGGCGAAACAACAGAAGCGAAAGAAGCTTAATCGCAGGACACGGGCGCGGCCCTCTCCTGCAGGAGTGTAGACATGGAAAAATTTGAAAAAGTCCACGGGGTGGCCGCCCCGATGCCATTGATCAACATCGACACCGATATGATCATTCCCAAAGTGCATCTGAAAACCATCAAACGGTCCGGCCTCGGCGTCGTGCTGTTTGATGAAATGCGCTATCATGATGACGGGCAGGAGAATGAAGAGTTCGTCCTGAACATGCCCGCCTATCGTGAGGCCGAGATTCTGGTCGCCGGCGACAATTTCGGCTGCGGCTCGTCTCGAGAACACGCGCCTTGGGCAATCAGGGATTTCGGCATCAAGGTCGTGATCTCAACCAGCTTCGCCGACATCTTCTTCAACAACTGCTTCAAGAACGGCATCCTGCCGATCGTGGTCGAAGAAGAACATCACGCGATCCTGATGGAAGACGCACATAAGGGTGAGAACGCCCGCATAACCGTGCACCTTGAAGATCAGCAGATCACCACTTCGGACGGGGTTGTGATCGAATTCGACATCGACCCGCACCGCAAGCACTGCCTGCTGAACGGGCTGGACGATATTGGTCTGACCATGGAGAAAGATCACCACATCGACAAATTCGAAGATCACGCAAGTCAGGCCCGCCCCTGGGTGTGATTCCCAAACCGATTCTTCGGACACTCAACCTAACGGGGTCGCCAAGGCGGCCCCGCTCTCATTCTTGGGGTTGATTTTTGGGAAACCACTACATCTTGGTCTCACATTGAGATACACGTCGGATTTGCGTCGAAAATGATGCAATCCCGCACCAGTTGCGCCATCATTTTGCCCGAAATCACGTGTTTTCTGCACCCTGTCTTGAGCGAAATGCCGCTTATCGTCCATGTTGGCGCTAAAGAGGCATCCGTCAAAAACTCGAGACGATGGGCACAAGTTGGAATGTAAGTCGGCGAAGATCGACTTATCCGGTTTGAAAAAGGGTTCGGATAGTGATTGCGCGCACAACAGGGGCGGCGATACGTGGAATACTTGTGGCACTGATGGTGCTGACACCCGCGTTGTACCTGCCTGTATCATCGACGAACGGGACCGAGATCCTGGTCTTCCTCGCGATTCTCGCGTTCATCCTGACGTTCGCCGAGTACAATTCTGCCTTTCCCAGCTTTATTGAATTTCGCGATGCTCCACCGGTGAACCGCCTGCGGTTTGTCGGGTTGATGTCGATGGTCACCTTTCTGACGCTGGTTTGCAAAAACGCCTATGAACCGACTGAACTGACCACGTTTGCCTACGCTGTGGGTCTGGCCGTCGCGAATGTCGCGGACTTCCCCTACTCCCCGGTTCGACTGATCGTGCTGATGCTGCCCGTTGATGCCGGCCAGCCGTTGATCGAACTGGTTCGGATCGCAGCCAGCGTAGCCTACGTGGCCGCCTTGGTCACCGTCGCCAGCTTTGCCTATGCGGTCAAGGTGCGTGGCTGGCCCACTGGCAATGGCGCCTTCAACGTGTGGACCAATCTACCGCTGTTTGACCCCACCAAGGGCGGCGATGTTGTTACCCGCCTGCAACGTGACGGACGCCTGAATATCTGTATTGGTGTTCTGCTCCCCTTCGTCATCCCCGCTGTCATCAAGCTCATGAGCAGCGTTGTCGCCCCGATCTCGCTGAGCAATCCGCAGACGCTGATCTGGACCATGAGCGCCTGGGCCTTCCTGCCCGCCAGCATGATCATGCGCGGCATGGCAACGCTTCGCATCGCAGGTCTGATCGTGGAAAAGCGCCGCGCCTATTCGACAAGCGAGACAACGCAAGCCGCATGATCCGTGCCCTTGCTTTGCTGCTGCTGCCTTTCTCGGCACAGGCAGAGGTTTATCGCATCGCCACCTACAACACTGAACTCAGCAGAAATGGACCCGGTCTTCTGCTGCGCGACATCCAGAGGGACGATGCGCAGGTTCGCGCCGTCGTCGATGTCATTACAGCGGCACGACCTGACACAATTGCCCTGCAGGGCATCGACTGGGATCTGGACGGCGCAACCCTAAGCGCCCTGTCCGAGAAACTGCGCGATGCGGGTCTGGATTTCCCCTATCACTTTTCCGCTCGACCAAATGCAGGGTTGGAAACACCGCTGGATCTGGACGGCGATGGCCAAACGCAAGGTCCCGGCGACGCGCAGGGCTGGGGGAAGTTCACGGGCCACGGAGGAGTGGCGGTGTTGTCCCGTTTCGAAATCCTGACCGATCACGTTCAGGACTACTCCGGTCTTCTGTGGAAAGACCTGCCTGGGGCCACTTTACCAAGCAAAAACGGCCTTCCCTTCCCATCTGAAGCGGCGCACGAGGTTCAGCGCCTGTCCTCAACTGTGCATTGGGTGCTTCCGATCAAAACCCCGCATGGGCGCCTCAGCCTGATGACCTTTCACGCTACCCCACCCGTTTTTGACGGCCCCGAAGATCGCAATGGTCTGCGCAACAGGGATGAAATTCGCTTTTGGTCGGTTTTGCTGAACGGCGGTCTAGGGCCAGTTCCCAGAGGCCCGTTCGTGATCGCCGGAGACGCCAATCTCGACCCGACCCGCGGAGAAGGCCACAAGCTTGCCATTCGCACCCTTTTGACCAGTTCCCATGTGCAAGATCTGGTGCCGGCAGACCCGTTGGGTTCATCAGCTACAGTCGATTGGAAAGCCACCGGAGAAATGCGCGTTGATTACGTGTTGCCGTCCAGCGATCTGCAAATCTCAGAAACTGGTGTTGTTTGGCCCGAGGAAGGCGACGGGTTAAACGACAGCGCCCAACGCGCCAGCAGGCATCGATTGGTCTGGGTTGACATAATCCTACCCTAAAACCTCGCCCATATTCCCAGCTTTTGTCGATGATGCGGCACATTGGGGCGGAATTGCCGAACGCAAGGCATCCTCCAAGTTCGATTTGGGAAACGAGCCCAGCAATTCTCTCATATAGCCGCCATCCAGTTGATGTGGCACGTGCCAGAGGTATCGCATCTCAATCAAGCAGGGGGCCATACGCCAGAAAGGGCGCGCCACCTGCAAAGGCCACCATTTCATGCGCTGTACAGAAACCGTCCGACCCGTAACCTGCGAGAGGGTTTGTGCGATCTGAACCCCGGTCAAAGTAAGCCCGTCGAATGGAACATCGCAGAAACGGGGGAGGTCTTCGCGAATCTCAGCCAGTGCGACGGCAGCGCGGGCCAGGTCAGGCAGAAAAGCCCAAGCGTGCGGCGCCTCCGGATCACCGGGATAAACGAACTGACTACGCGAAAGGCGCTTGATCATGACCTGATCGAACCAGTTCCCGGACGCATTGGTGTCAATGAAGTCCCCGGCACGCAACAGGATGGTGCGCACCGTCGACGCGCGATAGGCCTCTTCCATGTCGATCCGGATCCGGCCCAGAGGATTGGTGGCCTGATGCGGGGTCCCGCCCGACCATGGGCCCGGCGTATCCTCGCCAAATACGTAGACATTCCCCGGCACAATCACGGTCGCCCCCGTATCTGACGCCGCATCTATCACCCGCTTGGTCAGTACAGGCACATCGCGCGCCCAATCGGGATAGGGCGGGTTCCATCCGTTCACGATGACATCCACGCTGCGCGCTGCCTGTGACAGCGTACCAGACCTGCGGTCAAACTCTGTCACATCCCAGCCCGCGTGCCTGAATGCCAGTGCTGCATTGCGTCCAAAGCGCCCCGATGTGCCCAGTACCAGTGCTGTTTGTGCCATGTCTGCCTCCTGTCTGAGGTCAATCTACCCATTCACGTCGCGCAGGGAATTGCCGTAAATCGCAGAATGTGTATTCATTTCTGAATGGACAAAGCACTGACACATGCAGATTGGTCTCTGATCCAATGCTTTCTGGCCGTGGCCGAGACGGGATCGCTGTCTGCCGCCGCACGACATCTCAATCGCAGCCAACCCACTTTGGGGCGGCAGGTCCAAAACCTCGAGGACGAGTTGGCTGTCTCCCTTTTCGATCGCCACGCCCGCGGTCTGAAGCTCAGCGAAGCGGGGTCACAGCTTTTGCCGATGGCCCAGCAGATGCACAGCGCCATGACCGCGTTCAGTCTTGCCGCTGCGGGGCAATCGCAACAGCTTGAAGGCTCGGTGCGTATCACCGCATCGGTCTTTGCCTCGCATCACCTGCTGCCACCGATACTGGCGTCCATCCGCAAGCAGGAACCCACGATTCAGCTTGAACTGGTGGCCACCGACACCACCGAGAATCTGCTCTATCGCGAGGCGGATATCGCCGTGCGTATGTATCGCCCTGCGCAGGTGGATCTCATTTCCCGCTATCTCGGGGATGTGCCGCTGTGTTTTTGTGCCGCCAAGTCCTATCTGGACCGGAAGGGGCGCCCCAAGACGCCGGAAGAACTGTTTACGCATGACCTCGTGGGATTTGACGCGAACCAGGAGATCATCAAGGCCATGCGGGAAAAGGGGTGGCCAGCCAGCCGGGACAGCTTTGCCACCCGCTGTGACCTGCAAAGCGCCTATTGGGAACTGATCCGGGCGGGCTGTGGCATAGGTTTCAGTCAGGTACAGGTTGCCGAAGCCGACCCCGACGTGGAAATTCTGCCGCTGGATGTGGACATCCCGATTCTACCCGTGTGGCTGGCCGCACCTCAGGCCATGCGCCAGACCCCGCGCATCCGCAGGGTCTGGGACTTGTTGGCTGAAGGGCTCAAAGCCGCTCTTTGAGCGTCAAAGCAGGCCAGTATAAGTTCCACGCGCTGGATAGTTGTTGCCCAGTGTGAATTTCAAGCCACCTGAAATATCCGACATCGACGGGCGACCGAAAGGCGTGGTCTGTTGCCACGCGTAGTACAGCGTCCGGTCGGGTGCGATGTAGAAATGTCCGGGCTCTGCGAACAGGTCCGGTTCGGCGCTGCCTTCGCGCTTGATCGAGATGTTCAGTCCCCAATCGTCCCGCGCTGCAGACAGCGGCAGGCTGTGACCCACACGCAGGCGCGACGCTCCGGCTTTTTCGGCGGTTTCCGCCGCGCGCTCGGCTGTATCGGTGGTGATCATGATGACCTCGACGCCCAGCGCCGCGAAGTCATCCAGCGCCGCTTCGACCTCGGCCATCTGCCTGATGCAGATCGGGCAATGCAGCCCGCGATATTGAATCACCAGCGTCCCGTTTTCGCCCTTGTCCGCGTCAAGATCGAAGCTGCCATGGGCAACAGTTTCGATTTTCAGCGCAGGAACCGGATTTCCAGGTGTCAGCATGTGATTTCCTTCTGTTTTGGCAGGTTCGTCTCATTGACCCGATGCAACGCAGACGCTAGGCCCTGTGCAACAAAACGCAAGGAGACCCTTCATGTCCAACCCTTCGCTCCTTATCCTGCCCGGAGACGGAATTGGCCCGGAAGTCATGGCCGAAGTGCGCAGAATCATCGATTGGTTCGGCACCAATCGCGGTCTTCAATTTGACGTGAGCGAGGACCTGGTCGGCGGTGCGGCCTATGACGCCCACGGCAAGCCTCTGTCCGATGAGACGATGGCCAAGGCGCAGGAGGTTGACGCGGTTCTGCTGGGCGCTGTCGGCGGTCCGAAATACGACGATCTGGATTTCAGCCTGAAGCCCGAGCGCGGGTTGCTGCGCCTGCGCAAGGAAATGGACCTGTATTCGAACCTGCGCCCGGCCCAGTGCTTTGACGCGCTGGCTGACTTCTCTTCGCTGAAAAAAGACATCGTTGCCGGTCTCGATATCATGATCGTGCGCGAACTGACCTCGGGTGTTTATTTCGGGGAACCGCGCGGCATCTTCGAAGAAGGCAATGAACGCGTTGGCATCAACACCCAGCGCTACACCGAATCCGAGATCGAACGGGTTGCGCGCTCCGCCTTCGAACTGGCGATGCGCCGGAACAAAAAACTGTGCTCGATGGAAAAAGCCAACGTGATGGAATCGGGCATCCTGTGGCGCGAAGTCGTCAACCGCGTTGCCGCTGATTACCCCGAGGTCGAACTGAGCCATATGTACGCTGACAACGGTGCCATGCAGCTGGTGCGCGCACCCAAGCAGTTTGACGTGATCCTGACCGACAACCTGTTCGGCGACATCCTGTCCGACTGCGCCGCGATGCTGACCGGGTCTCTGGGTATGCTGCCGTCGGCGTCGCTGGGCGCTCCGATGGCCAATGGACGCCCCAAGGCGATGTACGAGCCCGTACACGGGTCTGCCCCCGATATCGCAGGTCAGGGCAAAGCCAACCCGATCGCCTGTATCCTCAGCTTTGCGATGGCTCTGCGTTACAGCTTTGATCACGGCGAAGAAGCAGATCGTCTGGAAGCAGCGATCGAAAAAGTTCTGGCCGACGGTGTGCGCACCGGCGACCTGCTGGCGGATGAGGGCGTTCAGCCCGTGTCGACCACCGAAATGGGCGACGCGATCCTCGCAGCTTTGGACGCAAGCGTCTAAGTCACGAATAAAGAATGACAAAAGGCGGTGCCCGGTGCACCGCCTTTTTCTTGTTTCGGCTTTTCGAGTTTGCTTTAGTTGCCGCCAAAAATGTTCTTCAGCAGGTTATTGATGTCATCGGCAAAACCTCCGCGCTTGCGGCGGGGCTGCGGCTGGGCGACCTGAACGGGTGGTTCCGGCGCCATCATCGGCAAGGGTGTGGGTGTCATCCCCTCGGTCACGCGTAGCATGGTTTCCTTCCAGATCTCGGCAGGCAACCCGCCCCCGGTTACGCCGGACAAGGGCGTGTTGTCATCATACCCCATCCAGACGCCAGTTACGTAATCCGCCGTGAACCCGATGAACCACGCATCGCGTGCGGCCTGGGTCGTTCCGGTCTTGCCCGCCACCTGCCAGCCGGGCAATTTGGCCCGCCCGCCGGTCCCTTCAGAGACCACACGTTCCATCATCCAGGTCAGCTGTTTGGCGGCCGTTTCATTGATGACTCTCTCACCAATACCGGTCGTCGTGACCATGACGGGTGTTTCGTCGCCCAACAGCTTCAGTTCGGTCAGCCCATAAGGTTCAACCTGTGACCCGCCATTCAGGATGCCTGCATATGCGCCGGTCATCTCGATCAACGTGCTTTCAGATGCACCAAGCGCCAGCGCAGGCCCCTGTGCAAGATCGCTGGCAATCCCAAAGCCGCTGGCGATCGTCCGAACATTGTCCAGCCCGGAAATCTCAGCCACTTTCACCGCCGGTATGTTCAGCGAGTTTTTCAGCGCATCCGCCAAGGTCACCCGACCATAATACTTATTGGTATAGTTTTTGGGACACCACTGGCCTGACCCCGGAATATCGACGCAATAGGGTTCATCCATCACCGTATCCAGTGGCGAATAGCCAAGTTCCAGCGCGGTGGCATAGACGAACGGCTTGAACGACGATCCCGTCTGACGCAACGCCTGTGTCGCCCGGTTGAACGCGCCAGACACGCGTGTCTTGCGCCCACCAACCATGGCACGTACCGCACCGTCTGCCGACATCACGACAATGGCGGCCTGCGCCTTTGAGCCTTCACGGACTTTTTCCTGAAAGATGAACTTCAGCGCTTCTTCCGCAGAAGTCTGGATGCGCTGATCCAAGGTCGTACGGATCACCACATCTTCGGTCGTGTTTCGGGTAAAGAACTCGGGCCCGCTGGCCATGACCCAATCCGCAAAGTACCCCCCGGCCCGCGCAGCCGCCGCCTCGGACAGTTGGGCAGGTCGCGCTCGTGCTTCGCTGGCCTGCGCGGCGATCAGATAGCCCTGATCCTCCATCAGACCGATCACAAGGCGGGCCCGGTCCTGAGACCGTTGCAGGTTGTTCGTCGGCGCATAGCGCGTGGGTGCAACCAGCAGGCCGGCCAGCATCGCTGCCTCAGCTGGAGACACTTCAGCTGCGGACTTTCCAAAGTATCGCTGGCTTGCGGCCTCGAACCCGCGCGCGCCTGCACCAAGGAACGCCCGGTTCAGGTAAATCGTCAGAACCTCATCCTTGGAGTATTTCACCTCCATGGCAATTGCGTAAATGGCCTCCTTGGCCTTGCGCCACAGTGAACCCTGACGGCAATCGGCTTCATAGGCAGCCTCTGATTCCCATTCAGCCGGATCATAAGGCTCGCCCAGACACAGCAGTTTGGCCGTTTGCTGCGTAATGGTGGACCCGCCATGCCCGGACAACGGGCCGCGCCCTTCGCTCAGGTTGATGCGTACGGCGCTCGCGACGCCACGCGGGCTTACGCCGAAATGGCGATAGAAGCGTTTGTCCTCGGTCGCAATGACGGCGTTTTTCAGATGCGGGGACACCGTATCAGCCGTGATCACCCCGCCAAACTGGTCACCGCGCCACGCGAACACTTTGCCGTCCCGGTCCAGCAGCGTGACCGACCCCCGCGCGCGCCCGTCCAACAAGGCGTCCAGGTCCGGCAAAGAGGTATAGACGACGCCCACTGCCAAAGCGATCAAAATGGCCACAACTGCGCCAACCCGCCAGGTCAGACCCCAGACCATACGCCAGACCCAGCGGAAAAAGCGACGCAGGATCCCACCGCCCTTGCCGCCCGATCTCTTGCGCGTCTTCTTGCGCGCGGTTTTGCGCGTGGTTGTCTTGCGGGCCGTCGCCTTCTTGCCCGCCGGGCGCTTGGACGCCGACGGTTTACGGCCCTTTGACGGGTACCTTCTATCCGCAACCAATTTCGGCTTGCGTCGCTTGGACTCAGTCATGCTCAAACTCTGCCCGGTTTTTCTTTTGCGCCACCATACCCCGCTGACCTGAGTATGTAGAGGTCCGATTTTCCGAAAATTCCCCTCACAACACTGCCCGATATTTAATCAGCTCTCCAAGTTTGTGCAAAAAATGTGCAACTTTTCGCCATTTTACGGCCCACTGGTGCCCAATAGCCGTTTCTTCCCACGCTCAGTCGCGCATTTTCTGCAGGTGCAAACAAACCGGTTCCGCCGGAGAACCAGAGGGGAAAGACGTGAAACTGATCATTGCGACAATCAAGCCGTTCAAGCTGGAGGAGGTGCGCGAGGCACTGACCGAGGCCGGCGTGCGCGGCATGATGGTAACCGAGATCAAGGGCTTCGGCTCGCAATCCGGTCACACCGAAATCTATCGGGGGGCCGAATATGCTGTGAATTTCGTACCCAAGATCAAGCTCGAGATCGTGGTGCCCGCGACAATGGCCGACCAGATCGTCGAGACCATCACCAAAACAGCCAAAACCGGCAAAATCGGTGACGGCAAGATTTTCGTCCTCGATGTCGAGCAGGCGCTGCGCGTGCGGACCGGGGAAACCAACGAGGACGCGCTGTAAAGCGCGCCCACTCACACTCATTCGAGGAAGACACATGAACCTGATGAAATCTCTCATCCCTGCCGCCGCGATTGTCGCGCTGCCGCAGATGGGCCTTGCGCAAGAGGCCGCAGGCGAGGCCGCACAGCACACGCAATACATCCTGACCTCACTGCTGTTTCTGGTCGGCGGTTTTCTCGTATTCTGGATGGCCGCGGGCTTTGCCATGCTCGAGGCCGGTCTGGTGCGTTCGAAAAACGTGGCCATGCAGCTGGTCAAGAACATTGGCCTGTTTTCCTTTGCGGCCATCATGTACTGGCTGGTGGGCTTCAACCTGATGTACCCCGGTGATGGCTGGACCATCACAGGCATTCTGGGCGCGTTCTCGCCAACGTCGCTCGAGCCGGTTGGTTTGGCCGACACCGAAACCGCGCTGGATTATGCTTCCGTCGGTTCAGACTTCTTTTTCCAACTGATGTTCTGCGCCACCACCGCGTCCATCGTATCGGGCACCATGGCCGAGCGCGTCAAACTGTGGCCCTTCTTCTTCTTCGTGATCGTCCTGACAGGCATCATCTACCCGATCGAAGCGTCCTGGCAGTGGGGTGGCGGCTGGTTGTCCGAGATGGGCTTCAGCGATTTCGCCGGCTCGACCCTGGTGCACGCCGCAGGTGGCTTCGCGGCTCTGGCCGGTGCCATCGTACTTGGCCCGCGCATCGGCAAGTACAACAAGGACGGCAAGGTTGTTCCGATCCCCGGTTCGAACCTGGCGCTGGCAACCTTGGGGACGTTCATCCTGTGGTTGGGTTGGTTCGGTTTCAACGGCGGCTCGCAGCTGGCAATGGGAACCATCGGTGACATGGCCGATATCAGCCGTATCTTCGCAAACACCAACATGGCCGCTGCCGCCGGTGCCGTCGCCGCCTTGATCCTGACGCAGGTGATGTACGGCAAGGTTGACCTGACCATGGTTCTGAACGGCGCGCTGGCCGGTCTGGTGTCAATCACCGCTGAACCCTTAGCGCCGTCGCTGTTTCAGGCGCTGATCATTGGTGCAATCGGTGGTGTGATCGTTGTCCTGACCGTTCCGATGCTGGACCGCATGAAGATCGACGACGTGGTCGGTGCGATTCCGGTTCACCTGATCGCAGGCTTCTGGGGTACCTTCATCGTGGCATGGACCAACGGTGACGCGTCCTTCGTGACCCAGATCATTGGCTTCGCTGCCATTGGGATCTTCGTCTTCGTCGTCAGCTTCATCCTGTTCTCGGTCCTCAAGGCAACAGTCGGCCTGCGGGTCGGTGAGGAAGAAGAGATCAACGGGCTCGACATGGGTGAGTTGGGGATGGAAGCGTATCCCGAGTTCTCGAAAGGTTGAGATCGTTGAATAATAAAAGCGGCCCTAGCCCTGTGCTGGGGCCGTTTTTTGTGCGGCAGTCGTTTTTGGGTTAGAATCTGCGTGTCAAAATAGGGGGGAGTGCAATGCCGAACGCACCGCACACACTTGTTGGCACAAGCCTGAAATGGACTGGGGTCCACCACTCCGGACATGGCGATTTCGAAGACTTATCGACACACACGGTCAGTTACGAAACCGAAAACACCTGCTATGTCACCGCGAACGGCATGCTGGTAGGCGAGGCGGATTACACATATCGCCGCCTTGATGAACAGGTCGGCATATGTATCTACCACCCGCGAGAGTATCAGGGCAGAACTGATGTCGTGCTAAACGCCATATTCGACTTTCGCGCGATGAAAGATCGGGCCGTGATAACCGCAGGTGGAAACCCATTCGCCGTGGCGGACGGGGATATGCAGTTCGTCAAAACTCCGCCACGCCCGGGCTGAACCGGACGTGACGGTTGTCCGGTCAAACCCCGACGTCGACAATCGCCTTGGCCAGGATCGGCACGGTGGTCGCGTTCAGACCGGCGATGTTCAGGCGGCTGTCGCCGACCATATAGATGCCGTGATCGACACGCAGTTTCTCGACCATTTCCTGTGCCGCCCCCAAGCGTGAGAACATGCCACGGTGCTGGGCGATGAAACCAAAGCGGTCCGAGCCGCTCAGACGCTGCAGCTCGTCGGCCAATTGCTGACGCAAATCCAGCATGGACAGGCGAACCTCTTCTAACTCGGTGGCCCAGTCTGCGCGCAACGCTTCATCCATCAGAATGGTCGTCACAACACGTGCGCCGTGGTCAGGTGGAAACGAATAGTTTTGGCGGTTCAGGAATGACAGCGTCCCTTGGTTCAATGCGGTCTGCCCGGCATCGGCGCTGATGGCCATCAGCAAACCAGTGCGTTCGCGGTACACGCCGAAATTCTTCGAACACGACGCCGCTATGAGGCATTCCTTGACCGAAGATGCGACCAGACGTGTTGCTTGCGCATCCTCTTCCAGACCGTCGCCGAAGCCCTGATAGGCGATGTCGATCATCGCTACGAGGCCAAGTGCGTTGATCAGGTTCACGACTTCCTGCCATTGAACGATGTTGAGGTTGGCACCGGTCGGGTTGTGGCAGCAACCGTGCAGCAGAACCACGTCACCCGCCTTGGCGGTCTTCAGGTCTTCGATCATGCCGTCGAAATCGACGCCACGTGTGTCACCATCGAAATAGCGGTATTGAACCGTCTCGATCCCCAGATAGTTCAGGATCGACAGGTGGTTCGGCCATGTCGGGTTCGACACAAACACGCGGGCTGACGGGTTGGCCATGCGGATCATCTCGAACGCCTGACGGCAGGCGCCGGTGCCGCCCGGTGTCGCCACAGCTGCGATATTGCCGCGCTTAACCGACGTGCCGAGGATTAACCCGATCATCACATCCGCATAGGCCGGGTCGCCGGCCAGCCCGGTATAAGCCTTGGTGTCCTGCTCTTCCCAGATGCGCCGCTCGGCCGCTTTGACGGCGCGCATGACCGGGGTAATGCCCTCTGCGTTTTTATAAACGCCAACACCCAGGTCGATCTTCTGATCGCGCGGGTCTTCGCGGTACATCTGCATCAGCGCCAGGATCTTGTCGGCAGGCTGCGGTTTCAGGTTCTCGAACATCAGGTCTCTCCGGTTGCGACGGGCAGGGTCGGGAAGGCACCCCATTCAGCCCATGAGCCGTCATAAAGCGAGTGGTCTTTCTTACCCATGCGCTCCAGCGCAAGGCTCAGGATCGCGGCAGTCACGCCAGACCCGCACGAGGTGATCGCCGGTTTCGACAGATCGACGCCCGCAGCCTCGAATATGGCGCGGCACTCTTCCGGCGACTTCATGGTGCCATTGGCGTTCAGCAACTGGCCAAAGGGGACATTGCGTGAGCCCGGAATATGGCCCGAACGCAGACCCTCGCGCGGCTCGGCTTCGGCCCCGGCAAACCGGCTGGCAGAGCGGGCGTCGATAATCTCATGATCACCAAGCTTGGCGGCGGCGGACACTTGCGTGACGTCCCGGACAAGCTGGTTTTGTACCCGAACGGTCATGTGACGATCACGGATGACCGGCGGCAGATCTTCAACCTCGCGCCCTTCCGCCTGCCATTTGGGGAACCCACCATCCAGAACCGCGATGTTTTCCTGCCCCATCAGACGGAACAGCCACCAGACGCGTGCAGCCGACATCAGCCCAGCGCCATCATAAACCACGACCTGATGACCATCGCCCACACCCATCGCCCGCAGGCGCGACATGAATTTCTCGACCGGAGGCGCCATGTGCGGCAAGTCGGAACGGTGATCTGATATCTCATCAATATCAAAGAACCTCGCACCGGGGATGTGGCCTGCATCATATTCGGCCTTTGCATCACGATTTTGTGCGGGCAAGTACCACGACCCGTCCAGAATCCGCAGATCCGGATCCTTCATATGCGCGGCCAGCCATTCGGTAGATACGAGGTTTTTTGGATCGTCCTGCATCAAAGCCTCCCCAAAGCGAGCTTGGAATTTCCCTATACCCGGCAGCTTGGGGGTTCAAGACTGGATAGCGCTAGCGCCTGTTAACCGCTGGATTTATCGCACCCGGCGCAGGCGGACGTGCTGAATGATACCGATGATACTGATCACGATCCAGAATCCCTCGATCAGCATCGAGGCCAGATTGAAATTCTGCAGCAGGGAATAGACGATCAGGACGGATCCCAGCAGGTTGATCACCGGAAAAGCCAGATCATCCGAATTCATCATTCGCATCTGCGTCGCGAAATACGCGGCCACCACGATCAGTGCTCCGAACGAGCCGATGGCGTCCACGATGGTCAGGCTGTCGAAAAATGCGGTCATGTAGGGTCCCTGCCGTTTTCAGGAAACTCTGTGTCTTGGGCGTAATGATGCATGTTCAGAAATGCAGCGCCGTGCACACCGGCACGGTATCCGTGCGGCACATCTGCCGCAAACCGCAGACCCTGCCCTGCCTGCAAGGAAACCCATTCCCCATCACGCAGAATTTCCAAAGTGCCGCTAAGGACAAACACTTCCTCGGTCACCCCGGCAGCATGCGCGGGCGACTCGTGACTCTGGTTTGGATTAAGACTCACGTGAAAGGTTTCGGCCCCCAATGCAGGATCGAAGGGGAAGACGATCTTGACCTCGATACTGCCGGGGAAAGTCACGGTTTGAAAGACCGATGGGTCGCCCTGAATTGTGTCGATCAACGCGCTCAAGGGCACCTGGAACCCTTTGGCGATCTTCCAGAGCGTGGCAATCGTCGGGCTGGATTCGCCCCGTTCGATCTGACCCAGCATGGCTTTGCTGACACCGGTCATTTCCGCCACCTTGGACAGGCTCAGCCCTGATGCCGCGCGTACATCCCGTAACTTCAGCGTAATGTCGTCCATTGCCATCGTGTCGTCTTTCGAATCCTCTTGTGCGTTATAGCGCACATGTGATACGTGCGCTATAACGTACGAACCTCAAGACATGCAACCCGAGGCAATAGGGAAACAGCATTATGCCATTGTACCGATCCAGAACCTCAACCCATGGCCGCAACATGGCCGGCGCACGCGGCCTTTGGCGTGCCACAGGCATGGGTGACGATGATTTTGGCAAACCGATCATTGCCATCGTCAACTCGTTCACCCAGTTCGTGCCCGGTCATGTTCACCTGAAGGATCTGGGCCAGATGGTTGCGCGCGAGGTTGAAGCCGCTGGTGGTGTTGCAAAAGAGTTCAACACGATCGCGGTTGATGACGGCATCGCAATGGGCCATGACGGCATGCTGTATTCGCTTCCTTCCCGCGAAGTCATTGCGGACTCGGTCGAATACATGGTCAACGCGCATTGCGCGGATGCGATGGTCTGCATTTCGAATTGCGACAAGATCACCCCCGGTATGCTGATGGCTGCTATGCGCCTGAACATCCCGGCCATTTTTGTCTCGGGCGGGCCCATGGAGGCCGGCAAGATCGATATCGCTGATCTGGATGCCAAAAAAATCGACCTCGTCGATGCGATGGTGGCCGCGGCAGACGACAAGTTCACGGACGAACAGGTTCAGCACATCGAAGAGAATGCCTGTCCGACCTGCGGGTCCTGTTCGGGCATGTTCACCGCGAACTCGATGAACTGCCTGGCCGAAGCGCTGGGTCTGGCCCTGCCGGGTAACGGCTCGACACTTGCTACACATGCCGACCGCAAAGAGCTTTTCCTGGAGGCAGGCCGCCGGATCGTTGAGATCACCAAGCGCCATTACGATCTGGACGAAAAGGGTTTCTTGCCGCGCGAGATCGCCACCTTTGACGCGTTCGAAAACGCCATGAGCCTCGACATCGCCATGGGAGGGTCGACCAACACGGTTCTGCATCTGCTGGCGATCGCGCATGAGGGTGAGGTTGATTTCACCATGACCGACATGGACCGCCTGAGCCGCCGTGTTCCCTGCCTTTGCAAAGTCGCGCCCAACACCGAAAACGTGCACATGGAAGACGTCCACCGCGCCGGTGGTATCTTCTCGATTCTCGGAGAGCTCAGCCGCGCAGGCCTGCTGCACGAAGAATGCAGCACGGTACATTCGACGACGATGGGCGAGGCAATTGCCAACTGGGACATCAAGGTCGCAAATAACCCTAAGGCACAAGAACTGTTCAAAGCCGCCCCTGGTGGTGTGCGTACCACACAAGCGTTCAGCCAGTCCAACCGGTACAAGGAACTGGACACCGACCGCGAAGGTGGCGTGATCCGTTCGAAAGAACACGCGTTCAGTCAGGATGGCGGTCTGGCCGTTCTGTTCGGTAATATTGCCCGCGACGGCTGTATCGTGAAAACTGCTGGCGTAGACGCAAATATCCTGAAATTTACTGGCTCGGCTTACGTGTGCGAAAGCCAGGATCAGGCAGTCAACGACATTCTCACCGGCAAGGTGAAAGAAGGCGACGTGGTGGTGATCCGCTATGAAGGCCCGCGCGGCGGCCCGGGGATGCAGGAAATGCTGTATCCGACGTCATATCTGAAATCTAAAGGACTGGGTAAAGCCTGCGCCCTGCTGACCGATGGTCGTTTCTCGGGCGGCACATCCGGTCTGTCGATCGGACATGTATCACCCGAGGCGGCCGAAGGCGGTGAGATTGGTCTGGTGCAGAACGGTGACACGATCGAGATCGACATCCCCAACCGCACCATTCATCTGGCGGTTTCGGATGAAGAGCTGGCAGAGCGTCGCAAGGAACAGGACTCAAAGGGTTGGGAGCCTGCCGCGCCGCGCAAACGCAAGGTGTCCACTGCGCTCAAGGCCTACGCCAAGCTGACGACCAGCGCGGCGAAAGGGGCAGTACGTCAAGTCTGAACATCTGCGGGACCGGTTTGCTGTCTCAGCAGACCGGTAAAATCGGCCACCCACAGGAACTCCCGCTCCCAAATCGCACCATCAGCTTCGCTGAGGCTGCATTTGGCTTTGGGCGCGGCGCCGGGCCCAACCAGAGGAGATGTTTCGCAAGAAATATCGACGATGGGCGGGAGCACCCTACCGTCAGTCGCCCAACTTGGCGTGAATTTCGTTCAGATCAATTTCGCCGATCGGCATCTTGTTGGCCGGGTTTTCGAAGTCGTATTTGAACAGCTCGAAATCCTGCTTGTAGATCTCATAGACCAGATGCATCGACAGATCGTCGAAGTAATCCTCGACCGGATGCGCACGTTTTGGTCCGTGGCCTTCTGATTCATTGAACCGTGGGATCTCGGACAATGTAACCGAGTGCTTCAGCTCGACATTGTCCAGAACATACTGCATCCCGTCGTTGAACGCTTCGGTCCAGAAAATCCGGTCATAATGACCGCCGTTCACGATGAAAGTAGACACGTGGCCTGACATCGCAGACCAGTGAATGTCCGGGTCCATCGGACGCCGCCACCGGATCGTATCGCGCGCAAACAACAGAAACCGGCGGAAGCTGGCGATCTGGTCAAACTCTCCTTTGCCGTCGTCACCGCCCACTTCGATTCCATAGTTGTAGATCAGCGTCGGAACCAGATTGCCGCGGTATCGCTTACCGTTGCGCTGAATGCCGCAGATCTTGTCAAAGAATGAGCTTAGGATGCGGGTATAAGGATTGCGCACGCAAGTAAAAGAATACGACGCGTGATTGCGCACATTGTTCGATATCAGGCCCTGACTCTGATCAAACGCCCATTTATGCATGCCGTCCTTGGCGTCATGGATATCACCATCGAAAAACTGACCATGGTCCGAATAATACATGATCTGACCAATGGTCGAGCAGGCACATTTGGGCACCACACGGTACACCATGCTCTCGCTCTCGGTCATCCAGGTACCGGGAAACCCCATCTGCTGCGCCTCCTTCGCTGGCCTGGTCTCGATCCGATACACCAGCTTTTGGTAACAAAGAACCAAAATTATTCTGTTTATTCAATCGTTCATCCTCAGTATCACGGTTGAAATCAGGCAGAAACGGATATTGCGTTATCTCTATGGCAAAAGTCGCCTATATATTGCTGTGTCACAAGGACCCCGAGGCCATCATTTCTCAGGCCGAACAACTGACTGCAGCTGGCGATTGCATGGCCATCCATTTTGACGCCAGCGCCAGCACCAAAGCATATGAACGCATTCGGTCCGCGCTGGATCAGAACCCCAATGTGACCTTTGCGAAAAAGCGCGTCAAATGCGGCTGGGGCGAATGGTCTCTGGTACGGGCCACGCTGAACGCCCTGCAAGCCGCCGTCGAAACCTTCCCCCGCGCCACTCATTTCTACATGCTGTCCGGTGACTGCATGGCGATCAAAACGGCAGAATACACGCACCGTTTTCTGGATGAGCACGACAAGGATTTCATTGAAAGCCACGACTTTTTTGCCAGCAACTGGATCAAGACCGGCATGAAGGAAGACAGGCTGATCTATCGCCACTACTTCAACGAGCGTACGCAGTCCAAGCTGTTTTATGCGGCCTATGAAATGCAAAAGCGCCTTGGTCTGACACGGGACATCCCCCAAGACATTCAGATGATGATCGGCAGCCAATGGTGGTGCCTGCGTCGCAGAACAGTCGAAATGATTCTGGATTTCCTGCGTCAGCGCCGGGATGTGATACGGTTTTTCTCGACCACGTGGATACCTGATGAAACCTTCTTTCAGACCCTGGTGCGCCACCTGATCCCGAAAGGGGAGATTGAAAACCGAACGCTGACATTCCTGATGTTCTCGGACTATGGAATGCCGGTCACGTTCTACAACGACCATTATGACATGTTGCTGGGCCAGGACTATCTGTTCGCGCGCAAGATCAGCGCAGAGGCACTTGAGCTGAAAGACCGTCTCGGCTCGCTGTATGCGAGCGAGGGTGTTGATTTCCCTGTCTCGAACGAGGGGCGCAATCTGTATGCGTTTCTTACCGGTCGAGGGCGCATCGGCCGCCGGTTCGGACAACGCTTTTGGGAGGCTGGAAGTACGCTCGGCCCTGAACGAGAACTGTTTGTGATCGTCTGCAAGAAGTGGCATGTCGCCAAACGTCTTGTCGACCAGATCGCGTCGGAAACGGACATCCCCTGTGTTGAATACCTGTTCAACGAAGAACATACTTTGCTGCCGGAATTGGGCGGGATCGAATCCACCCTGGCCAAGCGTTCCCGTCACCGGCGCGCCGTTCTGGGCCTGTTGTTCGACAGTTTCGGGTCAAATCAGCTGTCGCTGTGCCTAGACCCAGCCAATCTGGACGCACTTGAGGATTTTTGCAGCGACCAGGCCAAAACCCATGTGCTTGAGATCGAATGCGAATACTCGGACGAATATCTGATCGGCCACGCGCGTCGCGTCGGGCTTGCCGGAGACAACAGTCCAACGGAAACCGTTGCATCTCTGCTGCCGACTCTTCGCAACGATCTGAGTTACGAATCCGAACAGATCCGTGCCGCTCGGCTGGGCAATTACCTGCGCCTGCGGGAAACGGCACCGCGCGCCGACAATGAAGCGGTTATTGCCAAGTTTCTTGGGGTCGACGAAAAAACAGCCCAGGCCATTATGCGGTTGGACTACCTTTTCCTCGACTAAACCAAAAAAAGCCATTCATTGATTGCTGCCTGCGAGCAGGCACCGTTGGCCCGTGCATTCCATATCTCGGATGGCAAATGTTCCGCCACGCAAGGCACCCTCAGCCCCTGTAACTGCACTCGTGATTTTTATTCAAAAATCAGATACTGTGCAGCCAATTGGGCCATTTTGTTCAAACTTTTTCCGTCAGCAATACGGCCCTTGCCAGGAAAAGCACGGAAAGCAGACAGGTCTTTTATTCTGAATGGCCGGTATCTGAGCTTCGAAGAACCAGAAAAACTGGCTGATCGAAGATTGAAGTATTGAAACGCAACTCCGGGGGGAAACAGTTGTGCCCATAGATCAAATTTCAAAATCAAGATCATACATCCCAAATGACGCAGACTGGAAGGTGATATATGATGTCCTTCCGGGGAACCCAGCCGTAATCAACCCGCATTTCGAGTGCATCGAGGTGACCGGAAACACGGTTCTGCCAGCGAACGGCATGTATATCGTGCTGCGCGGCGTGGTTCAGTTGCGCCAGAACGGAAATCCATTGGCCAGTGCGGATGTCGGCGATTACTTCTATGAAGAACACCTGCAGATCTCGGATATCCCCGTCAGCCTGGAAGCGCTTGCGCTGGACGGAACCCGGCTGGCGTACCTGTCCAGCAAAAACTGGCTTCAGATACCAGAAAGCATCCGGCAACCCTGTTTTGCAACGATGTTTGGTGATCTGGTCAGCGTTCAGTTGCATAATTTTCAACAGCCAATCAATTGTTGCAGTGTCACCGCGGCCGCCCTCAGCATGTCGGCGCTGGGGTTCAGCTGCGAAGTGAATGACATCTTCCGCGAATGCGCATTGCCTTCGTCATTTGTCGTGAACGATGGAATCTCGCTGGGCGAGCTTTTTGACGTCGCCTGCACTTACATCCACACACAAGGGCTTCGCGAGAGGGTTCAGGTTCAGGCCTATTTCATGGACGCAGACACAACCAGTGTGCCGCTGTTGCTTGAGGCGATCGACGAATCCAACCGCCTGGGCGGTGACAACGACATTCTGGTGGCGAATTTCCAGGTCGGTGTCGCCCATGGCAAAGACAATATGCCCGGCGGCCACTTTGCCGTCATCGCCAAGTGCAACCCAAGCACGGGGCTGGTGCATATGATGGATGTGCATCCTGAAAAATACGGCAAGCTTTGGGTAACAACCGTGGAGCGGTTGTGGCAAGCCATGTCAGATCGAGACGGAACCTCGATGCGGTCCCGCGGCCTATTGCGGTTTTCGGCAAGGGCAGCGGTCAAGACGCATCTGAAGACGTTCAAGCAGCGGTGCAATTACGTCGACAGCACGCGTTACCTGGCAAAAGATCCCAAGAAACGCCGCAACCTGTTCCGCCGGGCCACGCCCAATATGAACTCATTGGGTGTGTTGGCGGAAAGCCTCGCCATTCACGGCGACAACAGAGTGGACGAGGACGAGCTGCTGCGGGCGACAGAGGCATCGTTTACGGATGCCGTCAGCCGGGTCGCCACTGCCGAAGACATGCATGACATGGCGCAAAAATACCTTAGCCAGTCCGAGAACGTGCATCTGAGCAGTTCGTTTCAAAGCTTTGAAACCCGTAACGATACATCGATCCAAACCCCGCAAGACTGGTTCAAGGCACTCTTGAAAAGCCTGAACACCAACAAAGATCGTCACCTGATGATCAATATCGATTTCAATCGCGTCACCGGGATCGAAGCGATCCGCCCGCCGGACAACGTGTACCGGGAAACCGCCCTGCTGGAAGAGTTCTGGTGTCTTTGCATTGCTTATGACGAGGACCAGGACGTTGTCACCATAGTCGACATGAGCCCTGCGACATCGCAGGTCTGGCAGGCACCGCGCGGCAACATCTTCCGCGGGTTGCGCGATCTGGAAGACCCCGCATTGGTGATGATCGAAGAGATCGACCCGCCCGAAGACCCAAGCGATGTTGCCAGTATCATCAAGCACAATAAGATGGTTCTGTTCTACGAAGATGAGGACCCCTGGTCCTACATGCTGCGCAGCGTTCTTTCGAATATCGGGGCAACAACCGTCAAGCAGATCGATGTGGGTGGACGCGATCCCAATATGATCAGGATGCGGCGGCAATTGGTGACACTCGGCGAAAGACCAGATCCGCCATATTTGTTTTTCAAAGGCGGGTGCATCAGCAAAAGCGATGAGCTGGAAGACATTGTGGACATGATCAGGGCCGGTGAATTGCAGGCTAAGATGCGCACGGAAGGGTTGCCTGTATCAGAGCTGAATGAGACCCCTAGCCTTGAAAAGAACCCGTTCGGCTATCCCAAAGGAGTTATGAATCAGGTCAACGCCGGCAAGCGAAACGTATTGTTGTGCGCCTGCGGGTCGTCGGCGGCAGACAAAATCCCGGAACTCGTCGAACGCATCGTCGATGCAGGGCATAACGTGAAACTGATCCCCTCCGTCTCGGCCGAGAAGTTCTTTCGCGATTTCGGGGCCGAGCGGATCGACGCCAAGATCACCCATCATGACTATTATCGCGACGATGATGAGTGGAATTTCCGCTACTTGAAATTTGACATGCCGGTGCGGGCATCGCATCTGGCGCTGTGCGACTGGGCCGATTGCGTCATCGTGGCGCCCATCACCTGCAACACGATGGGCAAAGTGGCCAACGGTATTGCCGACAACCTTCTGACCTCGGTCTTTGTGGCGTGGCAGTATCAGAAGAAACCGGTGATCCTTTGCCCCGCCTGCAACACGAACATGTGGAACAACATCACCACGCAGAACAATGTCGACAAGCTGAAAACGCTGGGTGTCGACTTCATCGGGCCGCGCGAAGGTCGCCTGTCAAACGGCCGGATGGGTATCGGCATGATGGCAACTCCGGACCAGGTCATGGAAGCTTTGGCGGACGCCTTCGAGGAGTTGGACGATCAAAAATATCGCGTCTGCAAATGGGCGCGCGAAGCTGCCGCCGCCGATGACATCAACGAATGGAAACGCGTGTTCCGCGCCATCGACGAAGAGATCGTCGGCGTCAACATCGTGGACGAAGCCCATGGCGATTCCCTGCTGCACTATGCAGCCGGTGGTGAAGGTGAGCTGAACGAAAGCGGCCATGATCTGGGCAAGCCGGATTATGAAGCTGCTCAGGACCTGATCGATCGTGATATCGACGTCAACATTGTCAACGATCACGGGTTCACGGCATTGCATGTGGCGGTGATGAACAAGGCGCCGAAGATGGTCGAGATTCTGCTGGGTGCTGATGACATGGATGCGACCTCGTGCATCGAATTCGTTCAGGGCATGCAGATCGAACCCGAAATCCGAACCATGCTGGACGCTTGGGCGCAAGATCACAACCTGAAGATGGCAGACCCTGAACAGGGGCGTGACGAAAGCTTCGTGGCCGTCAAAGAACCCTCTTACCTGTATTTCACCTATGGGTCCCTGAAGCAGGGGTTCCCCAATCATGACGCACACAGCAAAGTTCTGAACGACTTCGTGGGAATGGCGCGCACCCGGCAACCGATGCCCCTGATCATCCCGAAGGAACCATTCTGCGACAATCCCAACTGTGGGTATCTGCATCGCATGGCAACGCTTGTGGATCAGCAGGGGATGGGCAAGCAAGTGGGTGGAGAAGTCTACCGTGTCACCGAATCCGGCCTCAGCGAACTGGACAGGCTGGAGGGGTATCACGGCCCCGGCTCACCCCAGAATGTCTATGTCCGCAAGAAGATCAACGTCGTCGTCGAGGGTGTAATGAAACCTGCCTACGCCTATGTGATCGCGGATCCCGAAAAATACCTGAAAAGCTGGCGCGAGGGCACATCTGAAGTGGTAAGCGACTACACGCTGGATATGGCGCAGGGCGAACCCAAACCCGGGTTTGAACCCGTGGTCTAGCATTCTTGCGTGCTGATCGGTGGCGGTTCGGAACTGTTCTTGATGCTGAGATTATAGGCCGTGATCGCCACCATGCACAGCAACACGAAAGGCCAGAAACTGGCCTTTGGAATCAGGTTGTCCCGATAGTGGATGATCCGCAGCGACGGCACCGCCTCTGAGGCGAAAAGGTAGGTATTGATCGAAACCGCCAGCAGCAAGAAATACATAAGGAAAAAGAACGACTCCATGTAGATCACAGGTGAGCCTGCAAATCCTTCGCGCAGCTGCACATGGGCCAGCAGGATCACGAAGAACAGAACCGAACAGGTGCCGATCACGCTGGACGTGCTGAAGTCATGTCGCTCCACCAGACCCTCGCGGCGCGTGACGGTCATGACCGCACCGAACAGCAGCATCACCACAACAAGCAATGGAATCATGTGAACGATGAACGCGTTTGCGAAATTGCGCTTGATAACGAAGTTGTAATGCAACTCGGGTGCGTTGGTTTGGTATGCGTTCTGTCGTATGCCCAGCGTCGTATCCAGATTTGACAGCTTGTAATCGAAATAGGTGTTTTCACGCTCCCACGTGCCCATCACGATCCGGTTGTCGATCCCAAAGATGTCATCCGGTCCGGTCGCCGGATAAGCCTCAAAGTCGGGCACCAGCGCGACATTGACCTCAAAAGAGGCCGGCCAGAACCGTACCCAAACCGTTTTGTGATCGAAGGGGTAACTGGTGTAGTCGAAGCTCTGGCGCAGAGTTTGTTCGAAATACCAACCAATCAAAACGCCGTCGGGTTGCGGCAACCGATAGGCCTGTTCGATAAGGCCGTTTGCCGTATCGACCGCTTCGGGCAGAAGAAACCCAGCCTCACCTTCGGCAGGAATGATCGCATCATGTTCACCTGCTTTGTAGTGCTGCCAGATATAGCCGGTAAGCTGTATATCGCTGGCGCCAAGAAAGCTGAATGACTTTATGAAAATCCCCGTTCTCAAACGGTAGTCCGGTGCAACGTCCAGCTTGCACAGATATGCATCTACCGCAGCCTGATCAGGCAGTTGTGTCGGGTCTCCTTCGAAATGGTTCAGTTCGATCCAAAGCTTGAGCAACAAAGCGGCCAACCCAAAGGTCAGCAAACCCGAGATAAGCCACACCTTTCTTTCGACGCTCATTCAGCCACCTGCCTTGCCGCCTATTCCGCCAGAAAGTCCGCTCGGCCCAGCAACGATTGCGTGATGCCCATCGCCGCAAACTGCTCATTCAGATCGGCAAATCCGCTATGCTGTGACGGTGGGATATTCTGCTTCCCGCTCTCGGCCAATAGTCGTGCTTGACGAATGGACAGGTCAACCATTGGCAAAGGCTCATTCTTGGTGAACGCGGCAAGCCCATCCGCATATTCAATTGCGGCATCCCAATCACCGCGCGCGAGCATGACAACGCTGGCATCGGGGTAAAAGTGCAAATGGCTGTGGCCGACACATCCCTCGGCGATTATCTCAGAGCCCAGCTTCAAAAGGCGTGTTTGCTCATCCGGGTCCGTTTCGGCCATCGCCAGGGCAGAAAGGGCCTTGGGTCCAACAAAACTCCGGCCATGTTCAAGCGCAATTTCGACTGCTCGCAGACCAGTTTCACGTGCGCGCCCCGCTTGACCGGCATACACTTGCGTTCTGGCCAGGTGTTCCAACGCCTGCGCTTCAAGGCGTTTTGCCCCCACGCGCTCTGCGATTTCGGCAGAGACACCAAAGGCTTCAAGCGCACGGTCGAGACTGCCCAGAAAGGTCTCGGCCACACCAAGGCATGTTTGCGCGACGCATTCCGGAACGAAGGCAAAATACGTCTGCGAGATTTCAATCGCCTCGTTGGCATCTGCTCTGCCCTGCCCGACATCCCCCGTATAGCTGCGCGCAACACTGAGATTGTGCAGGTTGGCCGCAAGGTCTCGAACCAGCCCTTTTTCACGCGCCCGTTCAACGGCTTGGGTGTAGAATCCTGTCGCCGTCTTCATCGTGGCATTCATGAAATTGGCGTCGCCAAATCCACTTAGCGCGCCGACTTCCAGACGAGCAGACTCGAGCTTGCGAGCCAGCGAAAGGGCGCGTTCATTGGCCTTCAGCGCTTCGGTGTTCCGACCCAGCGGGAAGTAAACGTTACCGCGCACGTAGTTTATCTGAGCCACATCTTCTTCAGACCCGCAGCGCTCTGCCGCTGCCTCAGCAATGTCGAGCGCTTCCAGCGCGTCCTGATAAAGGCTTGCTTGCCGCGCCGCCTGCGCCAACCCGGTATGCGCCCTCGCGACTTGTTCATCGGTTTCCGCCAAACTGGCCGCGTCCTTGAACTCCTCCAAGGCTTCGTTTGACAACCCCTGCAACCGATGCGTTTCACCCCGCGCGCACAGCAGATCAAATCGGACACCCGCCGGGGACGGCAATTCCAAAGCACGCTCGATCAATGGGCTGGCGTCGTCGAACCGGAAGGCTTGGATCAATTTATCCGCAGCCTCCAGATAGGCTTGCGCTGCGTTATTGGCTCCGGCCCGGTCCAGATGTTGGGCGCGCAAGGTGGCATCTCGATCCTCAAACCACTGAGCCGCCTGTCGATGCAGACGGGCCCGTTCGGATTTGACCAAAGTGGCATAGGACCCGTCCCGGATCAGCGCGTGGGCAAACATGAGATCAGGTCCGGCCTCTCGGATCAACGCCGACCGGATCAGGTTACTTGTGTCCAGATGTCCTTCGCCCAGAATGAAATTCAGAACTTCGGGCGAGAACCTTTGACCCAGAACCGATGCGGCCTGAAGGGCGGTTCGACTAGTGCGATCCAATGCATCCAATCGCGACTGGACGATACCCTGAATACTTCCGGGCACACTTTCCTGCTTGAGTACGTCTGTGTTGCGCAACAGCTGTTCCAGAAACAACGGGTTGCCGCCCGCCCGTTGCACACATGTTTCCAGCAAGTCCTGATCGATGGCCCGGAACTCTTCGACCAGTTGCCTGACATGCTCCTCTCCCATAGGCGCCAGTTCCAGCTTTGACACCAGCGCGCCGTCCGTCGCCATCTGCCAGTCCCTGTCGATCGGATCGCCCTCGGCCCGACTGGACATCATCAACACACAGGGAATATTCCGCGTCGCTGCGGCGATATGCGAACAGGCCGTCAGGATGTCAGGGGTCGCCCAGTGGATGTCCTCAATCTGAATAAGCAGGGGCGATTCCTGGCTGCTGGCCGAAAGCAGTTCCTCAAGAACCTGACGCCGACCCCGCAGGCGGGTCTTGTTGTCCATCACGGCATAGACCTCGGCCAGACCCGGGTCTTGCTCAAGCTCAAGCAAGGCATTGAGATGCGCGGCGTTGGAAGGACTGACCCAGCCCCTGCTGATCGCGTCTTTTGCGACAGCCGCCCCTGTTTCCGCCCCATCCGACGCTTCAAGTCCCAGAATGCTGCGGGCGACGGTCTGAATCGCTGAATGACCTTCGCGCGCACCGAAATCCACCACAACGCCGTTGTGGATCGTGTAGGACAGGCTGGTGGCCAGTTCCGCCACCTGCTCGGACAGGTGGGTTTTTCCAATTCCGGGTTCGCCCAGAACGATATGTACTTCACCTTTGCCATGGCGCTGGCACCGGTCGAAAGTGGCTGAGAAAATCGACATCTCACGCTCGCGCCCAATGAATTTGTGCCGTCTCGTTCGAATGTTCCTGGCCAACCGGTCCAGACGCCAGACCTCAACCGGTTCGTTCAGCCCCTTGATCGCCTTGACCCCGATGGAGTCGCCCACGAACAACGGACCCAGCGCGCGTTGAATGTCATGTGAGACCAGCGTTTCCCCTGCCGCTGATATGTCCGTGAGACGGGAGGCCAAGTTTACGCCATCTCCTGTCACCGTGTATTCCGTATGTGACTGGCTGCCGGTTGAACTGGCAATGACCTGACCCGAAGAGATGCCGATATGGCAGGAAAGCGGCGGCGATAACGTCGGAAGAACCGCGTGAATTTCAGCCGCAGCGCGTGCTGCCCTTTCCGTGTCGTTGGTATGTGAGATCGGCGCCCCGAAAACAGCCATGACCGCATCACCAATATGCTTGTCGATGCGACCCCCGTATTTTTCGACCACATTGTCCACTTTGCTGAAGAACTGATTGAGCAGCGCGTGCAGATCCTCGGCATCCAGTTCGCTGGAAATTTTCGTGAACCCGGTCAGGTCAGCAAACATCACCGTGACCTGCCGCCGTGCGGGTTCATGCGGTGCCGTTGGTTCAGGCTCTGCCGCGGTGTGGGCGGAATCAAGTTGCTCGATAGCACGCAACAGCCGCCGACGATCGCCGACAGCAGTAACACCGATTTCGATCAGATCCTCTGCCGTCAAATCTGGCAGAATGGAAAAGTCAATCTTGTTGTCAATGAAGGCCTGCGCGTACTCGTTCAATCCATTTGCGCTCAACCAGCCCCTCAGGTCTTGAGACATATCGCCACTCTGAAGTCCCCCACGTCAAGCGGGAACCTAGCATGGCAGCGGGCCCGAGTCTGCAAAAACCAAATTAATTCGTGATTTTGAGCAGGGTTAATCCATTTTTCATGCGTTCACCTGGCTTGCATTTCCAAACCCGTTCGACAGGACAAATGAACGGCAGGCCTCGGAGATTTCTCGAAATCGCGCTCTTTCCCTTACATAAAGATACACCTCGCGCCTGTCCGGCAAATCCGAAATCGGACGAAAGGCAACTGCGTCCGGGATGAATTGCGCGACGGTCTGCGGCAAGACCGTTATCCATTGGCCTGCTCTGACCGTCGTGATCAGGGAATGCGTGTTGTGAATGGTAACCTCGGCCCCGTCCAGAATCTCTCTGAAAGGCGCGGACTCGATAAAGTCACACAGGGCGTTTCGAACGAAAGGCTCAGCCACCAGATCCGAAATGGCTGGCGGTTCTGCCCGTGTCATCAGCGGATGATCGGACGCTGCAACCAACCCGAAGCGATCCTGAAACAGCGGCTCTGCACTGACCCCGTTTAGTGGATGATGGCCGGACGCAATGCCGATATCAGACGTGTCGCCGGCAACCGCATCCAAAACCTGCTGCGAATCTCCGTCACGCAACTCGATCTTCAGGCCGGGAAAGCGAGAAGTCATATGATCCAGCAGGGCAGGAAAGACCAACGCCCCCACGGACGGCACCGATACGATACGGATCAACCCATGCTCGGCCTGTGCCGCCAGTTCAATGTTCTGAACGGCCTGGTCAAAATCCCGCACCTGTTTGAGTGCGAGGTCAAGAACTTGCTGACCCAGCGGCGAAAGGTGGTTTTTCCGTTCCCCTTCAAACAGCTTCTTGCCCAGATGCTCTTCGAATTGCTTCAGCATCATTGAGACGGCAGATTGTGTCCTGCCCAGACGGCTGGCTGCCTCGGCAAGATTTCCGGTTTGTGCCACGGTGCAAAAGCACCGCAGCATTTCTACTTTCACGGCCATACTTCAATCTTTCTGAAATTTACTAAAGTTATTTGAGTTTGACTGATATCGCCAGCAAGTTCCATTCTTTCGCAAACTGAACTTACGAAGTTGGGGCCTGACGTGACCAAACTGAATCTGATTGCCGGCGAATGGCTGGCGGGTGAAAGCGAAATTGAAAACCGCAATCCATCGGACCTGAGCGATCTGGTCGGTATGTTCGCGCAGGCCAGTGCCGATCAGCTTGAGGCAACGCTGGATCAGGCGCGTGTGGCACAGTTGGAGTGGGCTGCCTACGGGTTAGAGCGCAAGCAGGCTGTACTGAACGCCATCGGCAACGAGCTGATGGCCCGTGCCGAGGAACTTGGCACATTGCTGAGCCGCGAAGAAGGCAAGCCGCTGGCCGAAGGCAAGGGCGAGGTTTACCGTGCCGGTCAGTTCTTCACTTACTATGCTGCCGAATGTCTGCGACAGATCGGTGAGAACGCCGATTCCGTGCGCCCGGACATCGAGGTTGACGTGCGCCGCGAGGCTGTTGGCGTGGTTGCCATCATCAGCCCGTGGAACTTCCCCACCGCAACGGCCTCGTGGAAGATCGCCCCGGCGCTTTGCTATGGCAACGCGGTTGTGTGGAAACCCGCCAATATCACCCCTGCCTCGGCCGTGGCACTGACCGAAATCATCACGCGGCAAGACATCCCCAAGGGTTTGTTCAGCCTGGTGATGGGCTCGGGCCGTTCCATCGGTCAGCGTCTGGTGGAAAGCCCCAAGGTCAATGCGATTTCATTCACCGGATCGGTTCCCGTGGGTAAAGGCATTGCTGCTGCGGCGATCCAGAACCTGACCAAAGTGCAGATGGAAATGGGGTCCAAGAACGCGCTGGCCGTGATGGACGATGCCGATTTGGATCTGGCGGTGACGCTGGCACTGGGCGGGGCCTTTGGCGGTACCGGTCAGAAGTGCACCGCTTCGTCGCGTCTGGTCGTCCACGCGGGCATCCATGATGCCTTCGTCGAAAAACTGGTGGCCGGTGCACAGGCCATGAAGGTTGGCCACGCGCTGGAGGACGGGGTTCAGATGGGTCCGGTCGTCAGCCAGCAGCAGTTGAATGAAAACCTCGCCTATGTCGATCTGGGCAAATCCGAAGGCGCCGAACTGGCCTGTGGTGGTCAGCGGCTGGAGATGCCCCATGACGGTTTCTACATGTCGCCGGGCGTATTCCTGAACACCACCAACGATATGCGCATCAACCGTGAAGAAATGTTTGCGCCTCTGACATCCGTCATCAAGGTCGGTAGCTATGACGAGGCGCTGAGCGTGGTCAACGACACGAATTTCGGCCTGACCTCGGGCATCGTGACCAAGTCGCTGGCCCGCGCCACTCATTTCCGTCGCAATGCACGCACCGGCGTCGTGACAGTCAATCTGCCCACCGCTGGTACTGACTATCACGTGCCTTTCGGCGGTCGAGGTGACAGCTCGTACGGACCACGCGAACAGGGCAAGGCGGCGGCTGAATTCTACACGACCGTCAAAACCGCCTATATCAGCGCGGGCCCTGTCTGATGCGAATCGACGGCCTGCAATATGCCAACTGGTCGGAAAAGATCTTCCGCCAATTACGCGAAGGGGGCGTGGACGCGATCCACGTCACCATCTCCTATCATGAGAATTTCCGCGAAACGGTTCTGAACTTCGAGAAATGGAACCGCTGGTTCGAGCAATACCCGGACTTGATCATGAAAGGCCGGTGGGCCAGCGATATCGACACAGCTCGTGAAACAGGCCGAACCGCAGTGTTCTTCGGATTTCAAAACCCGTCACCCATCGAAGACGATATCGGACTGGTCGAAATCCTGCACGATCTGGGCGCGCGGTTCATGCAATTGACCTATAACAACCAATCCCTGCTGGCGACCGGTTGTTACGAGGCCGAAGACACCGGCATCACACGTATGGGCAAGCAGGTCATCAAAGAGATGAACCGCGTGGGCCTTGTGGTCGACATGAGCCATTCGGCAGACCGTTCCACGATCGAGGCGGCTGAAATCTCGGACCGGCCCATCGCGATTACACACGCCAATCCGCACGCATGGTCCCCGGCCCTACGCAACAAGCGGGATGACGTCATCCGCGCGGTAACGGAAAATGGTGGGATGCTGGGCTTTTCGGTCTACCCTCACCACCTGAAGGACAAGTCCGATTGCACGCTGGAGAGCTTCTGCGAAATGATCGCCCGCACTGCCGATAAACACGGGGCCGAGCATCTGGGGATCGGCACTGACTTGTGTCAGGATCAGCCCGACAGCGTCGTTGAATGGATGCGTGTGGGGCGCTGGACGAAAGAAATCGACTATGGCGAAGGCTCTGCCTCGGCTCCGGGCTTCCCACCAATGCCGGGCTGGTTTCAGGACAATCGAGACTTTGGCAACATCGAAAAAGGGTTACGCGCGACCGGCCTGAACGATGACGAAGTGGCCGGGATCATGGGCAGGAACTGGTATCGGTTCTTTGCCGAGAACTTCGTCCCACAAAGGTAACCAAATGGAACCACACGCGCAGACAGAGATCGCCAGACGTGACCCAGCCACGGTCATGCGGCTGTCACGGTTGGGATCGCTACACCAATGTCGGCTCAGCTTTATGCGGCAACTGACCCGCCGCATGGCCGAAGAAAACTGGAGCTTTTCACGTCCCGCGTTTGAAATTGACGACAGAGGTGTAGGTCATGCGGTCTATACCGCGCAAGGCCCCGATCGGGCATATTCGCTGGTCGCCTTTGCCCACGACCTGCCACCCGAACAACGATCCGACCGGGTGATCGCCGAGGCCTGGGATGCCACCTTCACCTTGTTTGACGGCATTCCAACGGCGAAAGATATCGATCGTCTGTCGCAGAACGTTCCGTTGCAAGAAGCCGGACGCGTCAGCGAAGCCGAATTGTCCCTGTCTCGGGCCAACCGTTCCGTGCGGCTTTGGGCTCATGTGGTGGATCGTCTTGCAGTGGGGCAGCAACCCGATCTCGAACAGATCTACAAGGTCGGCTATCTGATGCGGACCACGGCAGTTTATGGGTCGGGCAAATTTGGCGCAGCGGACCGTGAAAAGACAGCCTGCCGGGTTGAAGTCAGCGGTCCATTCCAGATCGAGATGCTGTCGGTCTATCTGACCCGTGTCTTTGTGCGCGATCTGGTGCAGCATATGGCGCAGGTCAAAGGCGGGGATCGGACCGCAGAGCTTGATCCAGACATCGCCCGTTGGTTGGGCATCGGAAATTCGACTGGTCTGGGTATGGCTCCATTCATCGTCAATCACCCGGTGTTGTTCAACAACTGGATCATGGTGCGGGAAGAGGCAATCTCGCGCGTTCGGTCTATTGGGGCGGCTTCGGTTAAGGAGGCCCGCACATTTCGCGATATCTTTACGCGCAGCAAACAGTCAATCGCATGGTGGCAGTCTGAGCATCCCGTTCAGATTAGAAAGCTGGCGGCCCTGAATTCGGATCTGCAAAAAATCGAAGAGTATCTGGCCAAGGATGGCCTGACACAGGACCACCCCTGGAACCGTCTGATCTGTTGGTCCAAAACCACGCTGACCCAAGAAGGCCAAGAGCTGCTGGCCTCTCTGATCCTTGAACCTTATGGCACGCTTGTTGACGGGCTTGCGAGTTGCATGGCGGACACCAACACGGCCGCGCAGGTGATTGATGGTACAATGCCGGTATCGGCGGTGCGTGCGTTGATCCGGAACAGTTTTGACTGGGCCCAGAACCTTGATTGGACCGCCGCCGAAAACTGCGCGCGCGCGTGGTACGTATCCGAAGAAAAGCTGGAACCCCGACTAGGGGAACGGTTCGAAGAACCGATCTCGGATTATGAACAACCTCTTGCACCGGCACGGGATGCGACCTTGGCTTTCGAAGCAATGCAGGACTGGCCTAATGACACTCCGATAGCAGAGTTTCTGTTGCGCCATCCGGAACACCGCCATACCGTGCGCCGCGCACAAATCAGCCGCATCGCACCGTACGGTGAAATTCGTGACAACACGATCAGCGCGCAGGTGATGCCCATTGATATGCTGCGCGCCAAACTGTCCTTCTTTGGTGCAACGCATTTTGACCCGCGTTCGGATCGGTGGGTGCGTATCTGCATGTATGCAGGTGCACCCTACCCGGATGAGCTGAACACCGGGAACGCCGATCTTTGGGTTTATCCGGAGGTTGTGCAATGACCTTCTCGTTGAACGAAGTAGAGGCCACCGCCAAACGCGCGACCCGTGGGGCCGGATATGTCTGGGGTGTGGCGGAAGAAGCCGCAAAAGCAACCCGATGGCTGTGCGCCCAGGGGTTCGACGGGCCCGCGATCCTGGCTCAGCTGCTCCGGCGCGAATTTGCACCCGGCCTGGAACATCACGTTCCAGAGGTCCAGAACGGTATGTGGACCGGTGAACAGGACCTATGCCCGCTGATGACCGGAACGGCTTTGTCGGACTCTCCGACTGCGCTGTCCCAAGGCGCGGTTTCGGTTTCAAACGTTGCCGCACCGCTTCTGCTGCTTCCCTTTGTCGCCACTATGGCTAAAAGGCGAAAGACAATCCTGGAAGTCAGGATCGACGGTGTTTCCGCGAAAACAGATGGCATTCATCTAAATTGTGAAGACTTCGGAACGGACCAGGCTGACCGTGTCGTGATAGCCGAAGTTGACCACATTCAATCCGCTCGTTCCATGCATAGCCGCGCTGCTCCAAATCCTGAGGCCTGGCAGCTCCTCAACACCGTGGCGCATCGCACCTACGCTCCCGCAACTGAAGAATCCCGACTGCTTGGCGCTGGTTCAGGCTTGTCAGACAACGATTGAAGGATGATCCGATGACTGAAACCAGAACTCTCTCGCTTGCCGAAATCGAAGAGCTGTCATTCAATGCGCTGGTTGCCGCCGGCACAAGCGAAGAAAACGCACGCCCTTTGGCTGTTGCCACAGCCGCGACCGAGGCAGACGGCGTGGCCAGCCATGGGCTGGCGTATATCCCGATCTATTGCGAGCATGTTCAGTGCGGCAAGGTGGACGGTCAGGCAAAACCGGCCCTTGAAACCCCGCGTCCCGGCCTCGTCCGGGTCGATGCCAAAACCGGGTTTGCACATTCGGCCATTGATCTGGGTTTTGAGGCGTTGATCCCGGCGGCACGAGAACAGGGTATCGCCGCATTGGCAATTACCAACAGCTACAATTGCGGTGTTCTCGGCTATCACACTTATCGGCTGGCCCAGGCAGGGCTGGTTGGATTGGGGTTCACCAATGCGCCAGCATCCATCGCACCTTCGGGCGGATCGAAACCTGTTGTTGGTACCAATCCGTTCTCCATCGCTGCACCGGGTACGGATGGTCAACCCGCGCTGCTGATTGATCAAAGCGCCAGCACCATCGCCAAGAGCGAAGTGATGAAGCATGCACGGGAAGGAAAGGCCATTCCCGTCGGATGGGCGCTGGACGCTGACGGGAACCCGACAACGGACCCTAACGTTGGTCTGAAAGGCAGCATGGCCCCTTCGGGCGGCTACAAAGGCGTGGGTGTTGCTTTGCAGACCGAAGTCATGGCCGCTGCCCTTACGGGATCAACACTTGGGTTGAACGCTTCGCCTTTTTCCGGAACTGCCGGTGGCCCCCCAAAGACCGGGCAGTTTTTCATTGCGATTGATCCCGCAGCGTCGTCCGGTGGCGCGTTTTCGAACGCCATGGCGACTTTGGTTGAATCGATCAGAGCTCAGGACGGTGCGCATCTGCCCGGCGATGGCCGCCGCAGGAGCCGACTTTCATCAAGCAAAGCGGGTGTCGCAGTGAATTCCGCAACCCTGTCAAAGATTGAAGGAATTATCGGGTCAGACTAGGGTTAGGCTGCATTGATTTTCGGTGCGCCGCGTGATTCTCGGCTGTCAAAACCGAGCGGTGAACTGAGCGACCTTTGTTGGCTAACCGACGAGCTGATGGCGAAGCGCGCGCCCTTCTTCCGGAAGTGGCGCGGCAAGCCTCGGGGTGATGACAATCGGGTGTTGAGTGGGATTATCTTCATCAATCGCAATGGTTTGCGCTGGCGAGATGCCTCTGGCAAATACGGGCCTCACAAGACGCTTTGCAGCCGATGAAAGCGTTGGAGCCAGAAAGGCATCTTCGCGCGGATCTTGGCCGGTCTGACCGCCGTGCACGGCGAAGAGAAGACGGTCCTGATTAACGCGACCTATCTAAAAGCAGATCACATTGCGACCAGTATGGCCGCAAAAAAGGGGCGTGGCCGCCCGACCCAGCCCCCTGAAATCACGCCATTGAGATGTTAGTAATCCGTCCAAGAAAAGGATGGCTCATGAAACGCAGATTTTCAGACGAACAGGTCATTGGAATGATCAAGGAGTACGAGGCGGGCGTGAAAGACCAGGAGCTTTGTCGCCGCTAAGGCATCAGTGATGCGACTTTCTACAAATACAAAGCAAAGTTTGGCGGCATGAACGTGTCGGATGCCAAGAAGTTGCGGGCGCCGTTGCAGCGCCGCATGAGGAGGCTCCAAGCGCAGCAAGCCCCACGAGTTGCGAGGCTAAGTGTTTGATACCCGGCTTTAAAGATTGGTTGCGGGAGGATGCAGCCAGCGTTGTCGAACACGATTGTCGTGTCTCGTTTAGGTTTCGTGAATCAACATGCCTTGCGTCTCGAACAAAGTGTCTCAATGCCTAAGAAAGCGGGCGTCTGTGGCAGAGCTTTTTCCTCTGAGGAAGAAAGCATGGCACCTATCAACAGAGTAAACTGCGGGTGATTGAACTATCAGATCGGAAGGAAAGCGCTGCCTCGCCCAAAGGTCATTGTTTAACAAAACCTATGGCGAGTTGGCCTAGCCTTGCCCAAGCTGAGCCATATGGCGACAGCTCTCCCACAATCCAAACTAGCCGCTACTTGCGTCACCGTCGTCAAAAACAAATAGTAAGTTGCGGTCAGTGATGCCACTTCCTAAGTACTCTTGGTCGCTATGGCCATGGGTTGCGCGGCGGGGCCATTGGCCCGGCACCCCATTCCCGTCGCGCATTTGTCATAAGTTCACCAATACGACCAGCACTACGAATGATCGACGCATACGCGGCGTGCGCCAACCGCCGACCGGCTTCACTGTCGGAGGGGTAATGCAATCCGAGGATCTCACGATTTCTGGAAATCCGGCTCGCCATATCAAAGAGTGGATTTTCCCGATCCGGAGAAATCGTGACGTCAAGGATCGGGGTAGGCTCCAGTTTGTCCGCCATAGCTGCATTAAGTAGCAGCGCTGTTAGCCACGCTTGAGTTGCGTGCCCGCTTGGGAAGGAAGAATGTTCCGGCGGATCGATAGGTGGCATCAGAGTTGGGCATAACTGTGAAGGGCGTGGGCGATTGTAAAATGCCTTGAACAGCATGGCTAGGTGAGTACCAGCTTCGATCGCAAACGCCACCAACTTTGCAGTGTAAGGATGGGTGATGCGATTGAAGGTTATGATCCCACTGAAACACTGGTCAATCGAAACCGCCTGCTCAAGCGCCTCATCCAAAACCCCTGCCCGGTACTCAATGAGTCCGACCAATTCGACAAGTTCCTGATCAAGGAGGGTTAGCATACCAATCGGTGGCGGATCAGGCCAAGCCTCCAGTTCTTCATAGGGTGCATCAGCCGGAGCGACCGGGTCGAATTTAAACGGACCAGCCTCGGTGGCCGGAAAACCAAGCTTGTCAGGCCGACCTGAAACCGGAGCCCACGCCTGAATTGCCCGATCAAATTCAGGTAGTAAACTACGGGCGTAGTTGTATGGAGCCCAATGCGCATCAGTCCAAGATCCGACAATGCTTAAGTTATAAAACTCGTGCAGATGCAGGGGGCGATCCGTATTAGGATCAACACCTGTTCGGTGGGTATATTTCGGATCGACGTGAGGCCAAGACTGCCCACGCCACCACCAGAGATGCGGATCATTCGTTGTCGGATCATTAGAGGGCCGGATATCTGCGGTTATCCCAAGCACCCGCCCACCGCCAGCACCGCCGGCAGACCCCGTCATCGAGGAGTTCGAATTGTTGGAGTTGTTCGAATTATTGGAGTTATTGGAATTGTTGGAGTTATTAGAATTATTGGAATTGTGCATTTTACTTCCCCCTAAAAAAACTGATAAAAACTCGCCTAATCCGGTAGTCCAGATGCGCGAAGGTGCTCTAACCATGCCAGTTGAAGCTGTTCGTCTGCAAATGTTGAATGCGCCTTTGCGTATTCATCTACGCGGAATTCAGGCGCGTACTGCAACAAAGTGTATGCCGCGTCTTTTGCTCCAGTTGAATCGCCCTCCGCAGCAAGCGAAGCCGCCAGCAATCGCAACGATGGTAGGTGCCCGGCTTGTTCATCAAGAGCTCGGCGGGCCCAGTATGCAGCGAGCGCGTAGTTTCCGGCCGAATAATGTGCAATCGAAAGCCAATCAAACTCCCGAAACGGGATTTGGTCGAGTGGTATAAGTTGATGTGCTTGTTCAGCGTACTTCACCGCATCTTGTCCGCGACCAACATACGCCATGGTTCCAGCGGAAATCATGAGCACAAAAGTGTTTCCAGGTCCGATGTGCCGAGCCCGCTCCATCAGGGCCAAAGCCGCCTCGTGATCGTCGAGCATAAACGCTTTGGTTTGAGCAAGGACCGCAATCGCTTGTGCATTTGTGTCATCTAGTTCCACTGCGCGTTTCGCATCTTTTTCTGCGGCGGATGTTGCAAAATCACGGTCTTGAACCCATCCCTGAACAACCATCATGATCCACCAAGCGGCACGCCAACAATACGCTGCCGCAAAGTTTGGATCGTCTACAATTGCCTGATCCAGAAACGCGCGCGCTTCTGTATAATTTTCACGCGTCAAATACCTCATCAAGTCCAATGCTTTGAGCTGACAGTCATAGGCCGAGAACACTTCGGCAGGCTTGCGGAGCGCACGCTCCAATTCGGCGTGGCGCACTTGCGGAGCAATATTCGCAATAATCTCCGCCACCAGCTGATCTTGTTGATCAAAAATTTGGTCCTGCTCAATCTCGGAACGTTTTGACAACAAGGCCGCGCCGCTCTCGGATTCACTTAAAGTCACCGATAACCTTATCGTTCTATTTTGGCGTCTTAAGGTACCCTGAAGAACATAACGCACACCGAGAACGCGCCGCGCCTCCCTTGGATCGATCTGGCAATCCCGAAAACCGAGGGTGGACGCTCTCGCAATCACCACCATTTCATGCAAACCGGAAAGGGAACAAATTAAGTCCTCGACAAGCCCATCTGAGAAGTATCTGTCTTCGTCCGTTGCGCCGAGACTCTCAAATGGCATTATTGCAATGGATGGTATTTCGTCTCCCGCGCGTGACCCGCTCATGGCTGTTTCCAGATCCGAGTTCAGAGCATACGCGCGTACTGGTCTTTCAAAACCCTTGAGAGCAATGAACCCGAGGTCGCGAACCTCTGACGAACGCGACTCGCGGATGAACTCACAGGCAGCGTGAGATAAAATCACAGAATCTGCTGCTGCAGTTTCTTGTAAGCGTTTGGCCAAATTCACGCCATCGCCGAAGACGTCATCGTCAGTAAACAGAACAGTAGAAAAATTAATTCCTATCCGAAACCTTAACCCTTTCCATCGGGGATGGCCTGATGACCGATCTGCAATCAAGACCTTATGAATATTTTCAGCAAAGGCTACGGCTGACTTCACGCTTTTGAACGTCGCCAGCAACCCATCGCCCAGGTTTTTCCGTGTTTTTGCATCAAGTTGCTCCAACATCGGATATGCCATGGACGTCAAGAAATCATCAAGCACCGCAAAAGCGTGATCTTCATCTTTGGATGTCCACGAGGTAAAACCAACGGCATCCGCAAACATGATCGCCGCAAGTTTTTTTGCAGGGTCTTGAGCCGCAGATTCTGTGTTCCAGCTAAGTAGCGTTTGCTCAACCATATCCGCTGACGGGCCAAAATTGATTAACAGACCTCTTTTCTTTACACTAATTTCAAGGATTTTTCGACCAGAGCTTAAATTCCGCTCAATTGTGAGGCCGCGGCCATGTCCCAGACTAACAGATACATTATTTGGCGGGGAATCTCTGATTCAGATATTACCGACTGGATTGACAATCTCGAGCGGGCAGAATTGCTTATCGCAGAAACGAAAGACTTTGTTGTCGCACCAGCAACTGAGGACGAGGTGCGCAACGTGTTCAACAATTATCTAATTGATGGCCAAATCATTGCGCCGGACCTGACGGTGTCCGGAGGAGTCTCCGTCGCGGGTGAGTTCTTGGTTGGAATTGATGCGCCGATCGATTTTGCAGAATACAACGGACGGCGTAACATTCCGCCCGGACCTGCCTCATTTGACCGGTTTGGCGCCGAGAACCTGATAGATGCCTCTGCAATCCGTAACTTTGCCTCTTCGGGTATACAACGCGTAAATGTCGTGATTGTGGATGGGGGTTTGGACGAAGACTATCTAAAGTCGATTGGGTATTCTAACCCTTTGATTTCCCTTCAAGGTCCTTTGGTTAATAGGGACCCGACATACGCACGGCAAAACCGGAGGCACGCTAACGCTGTGGCCCGTAGCATTCTTTCGATCGCACCGGATATACACCTTATCGATGCGCCGATCTTGCCTGATCGTATTGATCATGTCGGTAAGTACACTTGGAATGTACTCGACATGGTTCTTAGGTTGTGGAAATTGATTGGCAAACGTCCTGGCGAGGCATGGGTTGTGGTGTGCGCTTGGGGTCTACTGGCTCGCAAGTATGACCGCTCCCTTGGTACTTATGCGGACAGCCACAAACATCCGCTGTCATCACTCTTTAAGTTCCTTGTAAAAAATAAAGTCGATGTTGTCTTTTCGGCTGGCAACAGCGGCCAATTTTGGCCCGATTTGAGAAGCGGGCACATGGATCGAGGCCCCTTCCGAAGCATTATGGGATCAAACGGTTTACCGTCTGTTCTTACCGTTGGTGCTGTGGACGCAACCGGAAGATGGATCGGAGAGAGTTCTCAAGGGCCAGAACCCACTGGTCTGCTACCTATTGGTACCAAGACCCCCCGAAAACCAGATATCTGTGCGCCAACGTGGTTTTGCGAAAACCACGACAGGCACGCTGCATTGACTGGTACTTCCGGCGCTTGTGCAGTCGCTGCTGGAGTCGTCGCCGCTGTAAGAAGGCGCAGGAGCCCAACGGCCTTGAAACCCGCTGGACTAATTGAAAAAATTCGCGATTCAGCTAAAGTTGCCGGCTACACCAAACGAGATGACCGCGCAACACCCGCCGAATGGAGAATGGGATCAGGAATAATTGACTGTGCAGAGCTCATAAAAGTACTTTAGCGATTTGCCCAATTGCGTATGTTTGGATTAGGTTCTGGACCCATCAATTTTGTTGCCGCTAGTTCGGTTGCATGATTCAAGTCCCCGAGTTTCAGGGGGGTTTCATGAGCAACCTATTCTGGCTGACTGAAGTACAGATGGCGCGCCTTCAGCCTTACTTTCCAAAGAGCCATGGCTATCGAATCCAGCGCATTCGGGGCCTAGGTACACGGTCCGGCTTTAGCAAGATTTTCATGTTCAAACGCAATCCCGATCAAACGATAGGGGAGAAGATCACTGTGAAGCGGAAGGACATTGCCGATTTGCACCACAAGTTCCGGGACAAACCCTATCAGGCGAACCGAACGTTGGGCGTGTTGTCCAAGATGTTCAAAATGGCGGAAATCTGTGGCTTGCGCCCTCACGGGTCAAACCCGTGCCGCCATGTCCCGAAATACATCGAAGGAAAGCGGGAACGATACCTGAACCAGAATGAACTTCAACGGCTCGGGCAGGTTTTGGCGGACGCGGAACGGGGCGGATCTGAGACACCGTTTGTGGTTGCCGCGTTCCGATTGCTGATCCTGACCGGCTGTTTCCGTCCCGCTTGTTTCCACAGTGCTTCCAGCGCGGACGGCGCAATGCAAAGAGCCCTGCGAGTTGCGAGGCTAAGTGTTTGATATCTGACGTTTTAGTGTTGGTTGCGGGAGTAGGATTTGAACCTACGACCTTCAGGTTATGAGCCTGACGAGCTACCGGGCTGCTCCATCCCGCG
>NZ_JBXWNR010000012.1:0-113055 GCF_059610465.1 Ruegeria sp. CDSC085
TAATCAATCCAGACAGATGAGCCAGATCCTCTCTTAGATTACGCCGCCATCTGTCCCAAAATCCCTGACGACGGACAATCAGAACATTGTGGAAGTGAGCCAGGAACCGCAGGATCACATTTCGCCTGTGTGACGGCGGCGGCTCGTTGCGTCCGAATTTCTCAAGACGGAGTTTAGCTTGTTCTGAAGTAAGCCCGGTGGCCATTGTTTGCAGGTCCTTAAGCACATCAGCACTTTCTTGCGTGTGCGGCAGGGCTCCAGGTGTTTCAGGCAGAACTTTAAGGCGTTCTGGCATTTCAAACTCCGTTTAAGACACGTCTCAGAGATGTCGTTGCAGCAGTGAACTTGGGATTGATGCGCCCTTGTGACGACGGCCAAGTCGCACCGTCACGACAGGCTTATGGTTGAGCGATTCCTTTATATGCGGTCCTGCCGTGGCCGTATTTGATGTGGTTCAACTCAACGACGCGGGATTGAAGTGTGCGCGATTTTCACAGCTTCCTTTATGCAATTCGGATTGTGTGCGTTGTATAGCACAGCAGTGACGTCGCGGTTCCAAAGGGTATCTTTCGGTTCCATCGCGTGAATGAGAACCGCAGGCCGTACAATCAAATGCTCAGGGCTGTTCCATTTTGATCTTCGTCAAGGTTGCACGCAGTGCGCAGAAGTACAGTCATCAACATAACAGGAGGTCTTGCATGGAAGCGCTAGTCGAAATAGGCCGGGCATTTGTTCAGGCGATGCGTGATCGCAAAGGCTTAATAAGCGTTGACGAAATGTACGCAGAAAACGCTCAGTCCGTAGAGGCGGTTGTGCCTCCGGTAAGGCAATTTCGGATTACAAAGGGTCGCGATGCCATCAAGGCGAAGCGAGAAGACTGGCTGAAAACACATGAAATCAAGGAGCTTACTGTAGACGGCCCCTATGTTCATCCACCCAATCGCTTTGGGGTGGGTTTCAACGCCGAGGTCGTGCAGAAAGACACGGGACAAAGCATGACTCTTAGCGAGATTGCCATTTATTCCGTTGAGGATGGCAAGATTGTACTGGAAGAGTTCTTTATGCTGCCGAAATAGCGAAAGACGCCTAGCAATACGGGTTGCCGGACGCTTGCTGCTTCTGCAGGAGGGGTCGCAGACTCCGTGCGGCGGCAAGAAGTATGTCCAATGAAGATGGGCGGTTGCTTGGTCGTTCCGGGCTTGGTGGCCGCGAAGGTTTAAGATCGCAGCTTTATAGCACTTTGCCCAGATCGGAGAACCCAGATGACTGAATTACCTCCTGACAAGCTGTCTGCTGAAGACAAGATTCCTGCGGCAGACACTGGGCAGAATACCCCGCGACACCCCTATGAGAAACTTGACCGCGCTACGCGCGCGGCACTAGCCCGTGCCACCGCCGGTGTATCGCCGCATTCGATTATGGCCACTTGGATGGATTGGGCCATGCATCTGGGTCGTTCCCCCGGGCGCCAGCTTGAACTGACAGAGCGCGCAGCACGCGATACTGCAAAACTCTGGGTCTATGCCTGCGAGATGGCGATTGGAGCAAAAGCTACTCCGCCTTTTCAGCCACGCAAACAAGACCACCGCTTCAGTGCACCCGGCTGGCAGAAGGCGCCATTTTCGCTATGGCAGCAAGCCTTTCTAAGCGCACAGGATTGGTGGCAGGCAGCAACGGACGAAATACCGGGCATCGCACCCCGCGACGCGGAACGAGCTCAGTTTCAAATCCGCCAGGCCCTGGATCTCATCTCCCCATCGAATTTCCCATGGTCAAACCCGGAAATAATCAACCGCACTTTCCAGACCGGTGGTCGCAATCTGATAGAGGGCAGCGCGCATTTCATTGAGGATGTTGCCCATACCATAACGCAAGAACACGAACTTGCCCCTCAGGGTTATGAGGTTGGCAAAGACCTTGCCGCAACTCCCGGCAGGGTCGTTTTTCGCAATACGCTGTTCGAGCTGATTCAATACACACCGCGCACCAAGAGCGTGCAGGCCGAACCTATCCTTTTTGTGCCTGCCTGGATCATGAAATACTATGTACTCGACCTCTCTGCTGAAAACTCCATGGTGCGATACCTAGTCCAGCAGGGCTTTACTGTGTTCATGATGTCTTGGGTCAATCCCACGGCTGATCAAGCTAACCTTAGCTTGGAGGATTACCGCCTGAATGGCGTTATGGCAGCGATTGACGCCATCGAAACAATCATCCCGGGTCAAAAGATACACACCAATGGATATTGCCTTGGCGGTACACTTCTGGCGATTGCGGCTGCGGTGATGCAACGTGATGGCGATGATCGGCTTGCCAGCGTCACACTCATGGCAGCGCAGGTTGATTTTGCCGAGGCCGGTGAGCTTTTGCTGTTTATCGACGAGAGCCAAGTCGCTTTTGTCGAAGACCTGATGTGGTTGCAGGGCTGTTTGGACCGCCCTCAGATGTCTCGGACTTTTACAACTATCCGCGCCGAAGACCTGATCTATGCGCGGGCAGTGCGGCGCTATTTTTTGGGTGAAGACGATCTTCCAACAGACCTGACCGTCTGGAACAATGATACAACCCGGATGCCCGCACGGATGCATTCCGAGTATCTGCGCGGACTGTTCTTAGAAAACCGACTGAGCGCCGGACGGTTTGCCGTCGAAGGACGGGTTGTCGCGCTTAAGGACATACGCGTTCCCATGTTTGTGGTCGGAACGGAATCAGATCACATTGCTCCGTGGCGCTCAGTTTACAAGATACGCCTTTTTACTGACGGAGACCTGACATTCGTGTTGACCAATGGCGGTCACAACGGCGGCATCCTGAGCGAGCCGGGGCACAAGCATCGCCACTATCGTCAGAGCCATAGACCGGCGGATGCGCTGTATACCTCACCGGATGAATGGCTTGAAGCGACGGAAATACGGCAAGGTTCCTGGTGGCCAGCGATGGCGGATTGGATAAAAGGCCGTTCGTCTGGTGAAACTGCGCCCCCGCTGATGGGGGGAAAACGAAAGGGGGTCGCAAAACTGCCCAAAGCGCCGGGCACTTACATTCATCAGACCTGAACGCTAGGCCCCAGCTTTGCTTGGTCAGCCATGTGTGGACAAACATGCAAAACTGGCAGAGCGCTATCGCAATAATAATCACTCGGCTTGGCCTGCGATACGTGAATGGTCAGATAGGACCACGCCTGTCGAAGACAGGCTGCGTCAAACGGGTTTAATCGGTTCTAGCTTTTGGATTTGCCCGCGGCCTTGGAGGCAGCTTCCATGCTTTCGCCGATGGCGTCTGCTTCTGTTTCGCTCACGTGTTTTGCACAGCGTGACACCATTTCGAACCACTCACGTGCATCTTCCACCATTCGTTCTATGGAATGATGTTGCCAATCGGCGACGGCCTGCATCGTTTTGGCCGGATCCGGGTTGTCGCCAGTCGTGGTTTCCCGGGCTGTTTGCAGCGCAGTACGTGTAGCTTCGTGGCGGCGTTTGAACCAGAGACGCGAGTATTCCTCCGCCTCGCTCAGCAGATGGTCCTGCGCTTTCCAAAACTGTTCGATCTGCGGTGCGACCACCGGGTTCATGGACATCACGCCCCGCATGGATTTCAACGCGTCGGTAAGGGCTTCCTGTATTTCGGGTTTGGCTGATTTTGTAGGCATTTGGACTCTCCCTAGAAAGAAGACGGTGAGCCGATTTTACCATGTCTACAGGCGCATTCACATTAACCGAGATCAAATTCGCGAGGTATTTGCGCACTGTCGTTCCCGATATGCCTGGAGACGGCGCACGCGACCGGTTCATATCAGCTCATCTGGGCGACCGACCTTCGGAACATAAACAGGCTTGTCATTAACAGTGCCAAACCCAACACAGCCATCCAAACGAATTCCGGCCAGATCATTTCGATTCCAGCACCTTTGAAAACGATTGCTTGGCTGGCTGACATATAGTGGCGCGACGGCAGAAGCAGCGTTCCGGTTTGCAGCCAGGCTGGCTGCCCTTCGACAGGTGTTTCCCCTCCGGATAGCATAAGCATTGGCAGGACAATCAGCATGACCAGAAGCGCAAACTGTGCCATCGAGCGCGCGATCGTTGCCAGAAAGACCCCAAGTGCTGTGGCTGTAAACAGAAAGAGCGCCGTTCCACAAAGAAACAGTGTTTTTGACCCGGCAATTCGAATGTCCAGCGAGCCCTGCATGACGAAGGCCAGCGATAACCCGGCAGCGATCAGGACAACGGCCGCATTGGCCCAGATTTTCGCCAAAGCGATGTCAAGCGGGGTTAAGGGCATGGCCAGCAGATGCTCAATTGTTCCGTGCTCTCTCTCCCGGATCATGGCAGCACCCGTCAGGATGGTCGTGAGCCACATGATCTGACCAATCAGCGCAACGATGCCTGCAAAACGCACCGTATCTCTGTTTTGGTTGAAGGCGCTTCTCAGAATGACATTGATTGAGGGTGGATCCATGAGATCTACACCGATTGCAAAGCGATGGATCTCGGCGCTCAGAATGTTGGTGATGTAGTTGGCGCCGATACCTGCCTGCTCCATGGCCGTGGCGTCTATCAGAACCTGAATCTCTGGCGTGCGTCTGGCACGCAGGTCTTTTTCGAACCCTGGCGGAATGGCGACAATAAAGATAAACCGCCCGGCATCCATATGCGTTGGGCCGGTCCCCGGTTCAATTTGCACGACCGGTTGAAACTCCGGCGGGAAAAACGCGGTGGCAAGGGTCCGCGACAATGGAGAGTTATCCTCATCTGCAAATGCGATCGAGGCGTTGTTCACCGAGCTTGCAACGCCTGTCGCCTCCATGATCGGAGCCAGCGTGAACGACCAGACCAGCAAGGCCATCATCACCCAATCGCGGCGCAGGCTCATCATTTCCTTAAGCCCTAGCCAGAATATGCAATAGAGGCGTTGCATTCACTTCTCCTGCGCACGGAGGCAAAGAGCGGCGATTAGTGTCAGCACCGGCCCGAAACAGGCAAGCGCCAGAATGTCCGGCGCAAGGGATTCCCAACCCAAGCCCTTGGTGAACGCGCCGACGTTCAAATGAAGAAAGTAAGAAGACGGCCAGAGCGAGCCAATAACCTGAGCTCCCCCTTCCAATGTGGAAACAGGTTGCAATAGGCCCGAGAATTGGATGGTTGGCACAACCGAGGCGATGGCCGTCGCAAATGTCGCCGCCACCTGACTGGATGTCATTGTGGCAATCAGCAATCCGTAGGACGTCGTTGCCCAGACATACAATAAAGCACCGACCGCCAGCGGAATGGGATCGCCTTTGAGCGGCACGCCGAAGACGAAAATGGTCATCGCTGCCAGCAGCAGAAAGTTCGCGAAAGCAATTGCAATGTAGGGGATTTGCTTGCCGATCAGGAATTCGAGCCGAGTTGTCGGCGTTACGTAGAAGTTCACCACAGATCCCAGCTCCCGCTCACGCGCGACACTGACCGCCGTCAAGACGGCCGGCAACATGATAAGCAGAATCGCCGGCATGGCCGGGGCCATTGCTGCAATGCTCTCAAAACTCTGATTGTAGCGAAATCGTGGTTCTATCCGGGCAATCTCGAAGTCACGTTGTCCGGTGTTACGGGCGTATTCATCCAGAAAGGTCTGATGCAGCCCCGCGACATATCCTTCAACCGTCTCGCCTTTGAACGGAATGGCACCATCGACTGTCGCGAGGACCTGTGTCGGCTCTCCTGTGCGCAGCTTACGGCCGAAGTCCGGTGGCAACTCTATGACCAGTGAAACGTCTCCGGCCTTTAGCCGGTTGCGCCCTTCCACAGCGCTGTTCAAGGGGGGCGTGGGTTTGAAGTAGGACGACCCCGCGAACTCAGTCGCATAAGCCCGGCTTTCAGGACCCTGAGAAAGGTCCAGAACTGCAAAATCCAGCTCTTCAATGTCTAGCGTAATGCCAAAGCAGAAAACTAACATCAAAATGGCAGACCCAAGAAACGCAAAGGCAAGCCGAACAGGATCGCGCGCCACTTCGACGGCCTCGCGTCGTGTATAAGCCAGTGCACGCCCGACACTTCCGCCCACATGTTTTGAACTGGTCGTTACGTCAACTTTTGGCGCTGCAACCGGCGCTGGTTTTTCCGCCGCCTCTAGAATTGAGATGAAGGCCTCCTCAAGGCTGTCTGCACCTTCGGCGGCAATCAGTTCGGCTGGGGCGCCTTCGGCCAAGACCTGGCCTGCATGCATGAACGAAACCCGGTCACATCGTTCTGCCTCTGCCATGAAGTGGGTGGAGACAAAGATCGTTACCGCGTCTTTTCGCGACAATTCAACGAGCAATGCCCAAAACGTATCTCGTGCCTCGGGGTCCACCCCGGAGGTCGGCTCATCCAAAATCAGCACACGCGGGCGATGGATGATTGCAACTGCCAAAGATAGGCGCTGTTTGATCCCAAGGGGCAAAGTGGCCGCCAAGGTATCACGATGTGCGGCCAGTCCGAAGCGTTCCGTCAATTCCGCAATGCGCGCGTCACGGTCACGGATCGCAAAGATGCGGGCATGTAACTGCAGGTTCTGGTGCACCGACAATTCTCCGTATAATGAGAAAGCCTGGCTCATGTACCCAATATCGCGACGTACTTTTCGATCCCGGGCGTCAACGGGTTTGCCGAATAGCGATGCCTCACCTGAGCTGGCCGGCAGCAAACCGGTCAGCATCTTCATCGTCGTGGATTTGCCGCAGCCGTTTGATCCCAGAAACCCGAAAATTTCTCCGCGATTGATTGAGAAGTCGACGTTGTTCACGGCGGTGAAATCGCCAAAGCGCCGTGTCAGCCCGCGAGCAGTGATCACCGGATCCGTGTCGATCTGTCGAACGATTGTTTGATCCGGCTCTGAACCAGACGCCCCATCGGTCCGCAAGCGTCGGTAGGCGGTTTCGAAGTCCTTGTCGTCGCGCTTCAATTCGGCGGGTTTGCCCTGAAAGATGACGCGACCTGCGTCCATCGCAACGATCCGGTCAAAGCCTGCGGCCTCCTCCATATAGGCAGTCGACACCAGAACAGAGAGCTTAGGGTTTTCCGCTCGGATCGCTCGGATCAACGTCCAGAACTGTTGACGTGACAACGGATCGACACCGGTTGTCGGTTCATCCAGAACCAGGAGCTTAGGGTCATGAATCAATGCACAGCACAGGCCCAGCTTCTGTTTCATCCCGCCAGAGAGTTTGCCCATCAAGCGATCCTCAAAAGGCGCAAGCCCTGTCGCCGTTAGCAACGCGGCGATCCGTATATCACGTTCAACGTGCCCCTGGCCGAACAGCCCCGAGAAGAATTCCAAGTTTTCGCGTACCGACAGTTCTGAATAGAGGTTCCGACCCAAACCTTGCGGCATGAATGCGATCGCGGGACATATACGTCGACGATGAGCGGGCTCATCTATTGCACCGCCTAGAACGTTGATTGACCCGGATTGCAGTTTCTTTGCACCTGTGATCAAGCCAAGCAATGTGGACTTGCCCACCCCATCCGGTCCTATGAAACCGACAAGCTGTCCGGTCGGAAGTTCCAAGGATACAGAGCTCAGCGCGACGTGTTTTCGATACCTGTGCGTAACACCGGCGATGCGAAATTCTGACGCGGCGGCCGCCAAATTCATTCGAACAGCTCTTGCGGGATGCGCTGTTCAAGCGCCTCGGGCCACGCGCTGGCAGGGTTGATCCGGATCACGGCAATCCCACGCAGGCCAGTTTTTACATGTTCAATCCGGCTTTCAACCAGGTCCTGGGGGATACGGACGCGGACGCGAAAGACCAGTTGCTCGCGTTCATCCAGGGTTTCGACCTGTTTGGGTGTGAACTGTGCCTCGGGAGAGACAAAGCTGACATATGCGGGCGTGGCGTATTCGGGCAAAGCGTCAAGCACGATGCGAGCCTCGGCGCCGATCGGCAACAGCCCGGCTTCGCGCGCTGGAAGAAATACTTCCATATACACGTTCTCAAGACTGAGAAGGGTCAGGATCGGCTCGCCCGATCCGACGACCTCGCCGGGTTCTGCCAATCGATAAAGGACACGCCCCGGCATTGGTGCCAGCAAGGTACTGTCTTCAATCTGCGCCTCAATCCGGCGCACTTCGGCCTCGGCAGCGGCAATCCGGCTTTCTGCGGTTGCAACACGGGCCTTGGCGGCACCCAACACAGCAGCAGCAACTTGATGGATGGTTTCGCGTTCTTCGAAAACCGTCTCAGAGATAGTGTTCCCGGTCAACAACGCCGTTGCGCGTTCAAGCTCTTGCGCTGCCCTGCGCTGCTCACTCTGGCGTTGAAGAACCAAAGCCTCGGCTTCAGCTTTTGTTTGGCGCTCCAGCGCCACCTCAGCTTTTGCCCGATCCAGCGCAGCGGACAATTCATCTATGTCCATCTCGGCAAGAACATCACCCGCGGCAACCATGCCACCCTCAGGTGCCAGAACCTTGGCAACGCGACCTGCGATTGTCGGTGCAATCTCAACCTGCTCGGCCTCAATCCGTCCATTTCCCTGAACGAAACCATTCGGCATTTGATTGCCGTTTTGGGAAATAACGGAATAAAAAACCGCGCCAGCGATCACGACGACTGCCAGAGCAAAAAAGATGGGCGAACTCTTCTTCATAGCTTTTGCCTGATCATTGAATTCGACGGTCAGTCTAGTACGTGTCTGGATCGGAGGCTTTGCGATGGATCAAGCGTTTCTAAGGCGCGCGTGTGCTATCGTGCCGATAGTCGAAACTCTGTTCCACGTTTAGGGATCGTCCGAAAGCCGGGTTCGTGCGCCCCGTGACTTGCAACGAGAGGAAGCAAAAAACGCGGATGATCCCGAGTAATTGTTTTTGGAGTGATACAACATGACACGCGCAATGGTTTTCAAAGGTGTCGGCCGCGCGCTGAGACTGGAGGGCATCGAACTTCCAGCACCAGGCGCTCATGATATACATATCCAGATTGAGGCCTGTGGTGTTTGTCGCACTGATCTGCACGTCGTCGATGGAGACCTCAAGCATCCTGAACTTCCACTGGTTCCCGGTCACGAAATTGTTGGACGAATCCTGCGTAAGGGCGATGAAGTGACAGGCTTGGAAATCGGGCAGCGCGTCGGCGTGCCTTGGCTTGCGTCCACCTGTGGTCAGTGTCCTTATTGCCGAAGCGCACAGGAAAACCTGTGTGATGCGCCGATATTCACTGGATACACACGAAACGGAGGATTTGCCGAAGCCTGCCTTGCGGATGCACGCTACGTCTTTGCGCTGCCAGAGGTCGCCGATCCGGTTGCACTGGCCCCGTTGTTATGTGCTGGGCTTATAGGGTTCCGCTGTTTGCGAATGGCTGAAGAAGCCAGGAACATTGGGTTCTATGGGTTTGGAGCCGCCGCGCATATCTTGGCGCAATTGGCAGTCTGGCAGGGTCGAAACGTCTATGCGCTGACCCGACCCGGCGATATCGAGGCACAGGAATTCGCGCGTGATTTGGGAGCAGTATGGGCGGGTGGGTCTGACGAACAACCACTAGCAGAACTGGATGCTGCGATCATTTTCGCGCCCGTCGGGTCCCTTGTGCCCAAAGCGCTGCGCGCCGTACGAAAGGGCGGCCGCGTGGTTTGCGGTGGGATTCACATGAGCGACATCCCCAAATTTCCATACAGCGATCTGTGGGGGGAACGACATATCCTGTCTGTCGCAAACCTAACGCGCAAGGATGGTGAAGAGTTTTTCGCAATTGTCCAAACCGCAGGCATCCAGACACAGACGCAAAGATATTCACTAAGGGATGCCAACATAGCCCTCGCGGATCTGAGTGCTGGGCGGTTGCAAGGGGCAGCGGTTTTGGTTCCCTGACCAACGGCCCCAAGGTACTCTAAAATGCGACCACCCGCCCCATAAAGCTGACGACTTTCTTTCACCGCTCGTTTTTCGAACCGTGAGACATCTCTCCAAATGGAAATCAATGGGTCCTGACCCTGAGTTCCCGGTTTAGCTTGTCGCCAACTCGGAATACAACACAGGCGTAGGATCAGGTTGGTGTTAGATCAGCTTGCGGACCAGCTCAGCGCCGGGGCCATCACGTAATCTGCGAGTCAGTTGGATAATGCACGCCAAATACCTTTTCTGGGCTCAGGGCAGCCGTTGATTTGTTTGGCACGCGGCACAACAGCTTGAGGCGGCAATCCACATCAGATGGCCTGCCGGATTGGCAGGCCTTTTTTGAACTTTGCGCTGTCAGTCTTTCCTGCCGACGTTTTCTTCGAACGCAACCTTGAAGGCGGCCTGCTTCTCGGGGTTGGCCTCAGTTTGATACTTGGATTTCCATTCATCCATTGTCATGCCGTAGAAAATCTCGCGGGCTTCATCCTTGCCCAGCTCGATACCCTTTTCGTTCGCGGCTTCCTGATACCAGCGCGACAGGCAGTTGCGACAAAAACCGGCGAGGTTCATCATGTCGATGTTCTGAACGTCCGTGCGGTCTTCCAACAGGTGCTTTTGCAACCGGCGAAACGCGGCAGCCTGAAGTTCGATTTCGGTTTGCTTGTCCATGATGTGGCTCCGGATGGCGATTGTGTTGAATCTGACCTAACAACCCAGCGGTCCTGTTACAACAATCTGACCTGCACCAGTGCGTTTTCACATCAGTTTCAATGCCAGCCACGGTACGATGCAGAAGACCAGCGTCAGGATCTTGTAGTTTGCAAGGTACCTGAAATACGCGCGTTTCACATCGGGGCGTTCCATCTGAAACATCCTGCCGTGAATGCCTGCGATCCAATCCTGCAAGAGCAGAACCATCAGGGTGGTAAACAGAAGAACCGCGATATTGAGCACGGCCATCCAACCAAAAAAAGTCGTCAGAAGCTCTAGTGTCACGATGACCCCCTTTCCCTGTTCATATGGGGATCGAGAGGTTTTCTCACAATAGCGTGATGAACGTTAAAGCGCGTGTGAGACTTGCGGTCAAAGGTCGCTGGCTTCCAATGCATCTTGCAGCATAGGAGCCAATCGTTCGGCCCATTCCCTTTGCCCCGCATGGTCCGCGATCAAGTCGTTGCGCAGCTCGATCAGTGCGTTTGGGCGTCCGAACGCGGTGCAGTGTTTGTCAATCGCATCCCCCGGCAAAACTCCGGAATACGGCTCGTTGACGCCAACACACAGATCATCCTCGGCCTGAAGTCTTGCGACCAGAGGGCGCGAGAACCGTTCGTCCAAGGTGTGCAGCACGCCAATGTGCCATGGACGCGGTTCACGACCGCGCAGTTGGCGGGTGAAGGAATGCATCGAAACGATCACCGCATGGGGCAGGGCCGCCATTTGCGCCAGTGCCTCGTGATAGGGGCGGTAGCACATGTTCAGGCGACGTTCGCGTTCGTCGTCATCTGCATGGCGATTGCCGGGGATGATTGAGCCATCATAGAGTTTCATCAACAGCGTCGGATCGTCTTCACCCCGGTTTGGGTCGATTACCAACCGCGAGAAGTTGGCGGCGATCACCGGCGCGTTCAGGATCTCACCTAAATTTTTCGACACCTCATACGCGCCGACATCATAGGCGATGTGGCGTTCCATATCCTCGCGCGGCAAACCGAGGTCGCCGCCATTTACGTCTGGGGGAACAGTATTGGTGGCGTGGTCGCATGTGATCAGCCAGCGCGACGGGCGATCCGCACCGTGGACGAAAAACGGGGTGTATGTCATGAGCCTGTCATCTAGTTTGCCGCAGGTGTAGGGCAGTTGCTTTGAAAAGGGAATTGCGCAATAAGCATCGAAATGATGTTTGCGGTAACATTTTGCGGAAGCTGATCTGCAAACCTGAGATGATGTAAGGAGGTCTATGCTAATGCGACGCCTGAGAAATGTGAAAATCGTGGCGACGCTGGGGCCAGCGTCAAATGACTATGACACGATTCGTGCCCTGCACGAGGCTGGCGCAGATGTCTTTCGTCTGAACATGAGCCATGGCAGCCATGATGAGATCCGCGAACGGCACAAGATCATTCGACAGGTGGAAAAGGACCTGGACAGCCCGATTGCCATTCTGGCCGACCTTCAGGGGCCCAAGCTGCGCGTTGGTGTTTTTGCCAATGAGGCAGAGGATCTGGAAGAAGGCGCAGCTTTCCGTCTCGACCTCAACCCTGATGCTGGCGACATCAACCGGGTCTGCCTGCCGCATCCCGAGATCTTTGCGGTGCTGGAACCGGGCGCGCGCCTGCTCGTTAATGACGGCAAGATCCGTCTGACTGTTCAGGACTGCGGACAGGATTATGCAAATTGCACGGTTGAGGTGGGGGGCACGATCTCGAATCGCAAGGGCGTCAACGTTCCCGATGTGGTGCTGCCGCTGGCGGCTTTGTCGGCGAAAGATCGAGAGGATCTGGAGTTTGTCTGCCAACTGGGCGTCGACTGGTTGGCGCTGAGCTTCGTGCAGCGCGCCAAAGACGTTTTCGAGGCCCGCGCACTTGCTGACGGCCGCGCGGCGATCCTGTCCAAGATTGAAAAACCTGCCGCAGTTGAGGCGTTTGACGACATCCTTGATGCGTCGGACGGGATCATGGTGGCGCGAGGCGACCTGGGCGTGGAACTGCCTGTATCTGCCGTGCCTCCGATCCAGAAACGCCTGGTTCGAAAATGCCGTGGGTCGGCCAAACCCGTCATCGTTGCAACACAGATGCTGGAAAGCATGATCGAAAGCCCGATGCCGACCCGTGCCGAAGTGTCGGACGTTGCGACAGCGATCTACGAAGGTACGGATGCCATCATGCTCAGCGCGGAATCGGCGGCCGGTGCCTATCCGATCGAAGCCGTGCAGACGATGAACAAGGTTGCCATCGAAGTCGAAGCCGACCCGACATATACGCAGATCATCGCCGCCTCGCGTACCGCCAAGGGAACCACCGTTGCGGACGCGATCGTTGCCGCGGCGCGCGAAATAGCCGAGAAAACCGAAATCAAGGCGATCTGCTGTTTTACGCAAAGTGGCACGACAGCCGCATTGACCGCGCGCGAACGTCCCGGTGTTCCGATTATCGCAATGACGTCGCTGATGGGAACGGCGCGCAGACTTTGCCTGACCTGGGGTTGCAACTGCGTCATGACGCCCGAGCTCGAACGGTTCAAAAGCGCGGTAGTAAACGCGGCTCGCGCAGCCAGGGCAGGGGGCTTTGCAACCGAGACCGATCAGATTGTCGTCACTGCGGGCGTGCCGTTCAACGTGCCTGGCACGACCAACATTCTACGTGTGGCCCCGTGTGACGAGCGTCTGATCTACAGCACTGATCCCGAATAATCAGAAACCGGCTTCAGGTTTCCGGCACCCGTTGGCCAACAGGTTCTTTCACGGCTTCCATGACCGTGAAGGAGCTGGTTTGGTGAATTCCGGGCAGCTTGTTTATTTTCTCGCCCAGTATCATCCGGAAATGCGCAATATCGCGGGTGCGGACAGTCAGAAGATAATCAAACGACCCTGCCACCATCAGGCAGCTTTCGATTTCCGGCACATTGCGTACGGCCTCGTTGAACTTTTCCAGGGATTGTTCCGCGGTCGCGGTCAGCGACACCTGCACGACGGTCAGTAGGGCCAGCCCAATCCGTTCTTTGTCGACTATGGCGCTGTAGCCCTTGATATAGCCGTTCTTTTCCAGCCGTTTCACACGTTCAGAGCAGGGCGTATTCGTAAGGTTTACGCGCGCTGCAAGCTCAACTATTGAGAGCCGACCATTGGCCTCAAGCTCGTTCAGGATGCGTTGGTCGATATTATCCAATTCTCTGCTAATCAGTAATATTCCCTGTATTTTTAGTGCAAAACGACAAATTCCACTGAATATAGACCAAAAAAATCTCCAATTCCTAGTGAAAATTCCTGATACTTACCAAAGGGCGGTCTTATTGAAAGTTCCAAGTTCCGGCTGCCCTGTCGGGGGCACGGGCCCCGGCCAAATGAAAAAAAATGGAGGAACGACATGACAACAAAGATTGTCATAGGACTCGACGGGACAGAGACCGGTGAGCGCGTGATTGCCTTTGCAAAGGATTTGGCAAAGCTGATCGGGACGTGTGAATTGGTGGTCGCTTATGTGATCGAATGGTCCCCTTACACCTTTCAGACACCGGAAGAAAACGCACAGCGTCACAAACGAAGGGAAGAAGAGGTTGATCTGGCTACGTCGCGTATCGTGACACCTGCCGTTGAGGCCCTCAGAGAGGCTGGTTTTGAAGCGCAGGGTGTAGTTCGTCATGGCGATGTGGCGGAGACCTTGAACACCATTACAATGGAAATGGGCGGCTCGCAGATCGTTGTTGGCCGGTCTTCGGCGGACGGGATCAAGAAACGTATCTTCGGCAGCTCGACGCAAAACCTTGTGATGCATGCCGATGTTCCGGTCACGGTTGTGAACTGAAGGGAGGGACAAAATGAGAATGCTAAAACAACTCGGCGCCTCAACGGCCGCCGCTATTGTCGCTAGCCCTGCCTTTGCGCAAGACGCTCCGGGGCTTGATGAAAAAATCAACCAGGCTTTCGCTGACCTGACCGGTCCATTCGTTGGCTTCATCTTCGCGCCATTTCCCGGGACCAGCTTTCCGTGGATCGTGATGTGGCTGGTGATCGCTGCGACGGTCTTCACTCTGTACTTTGCTTTTGTGCAGATGCGGTTCTTCAGTCACGCAATCAGCCTTGTCAAAGGTGACTATTCCGACCCTAATGATGCGGGCGAGGTCAGCCACTTTCAGGCTCTGGCCACGGCGCTTTCGGGCACAGTCGGCTTGGGGAATATCGCGGGCGTCGCTGTGGCCGTCGGCATCGGCGGACCGGGCGCAACCTTCTGGATGATCCTGGCGGGTCTTCTGGGTATGGCGTCGAAATTCACCGAATGTACGCTGGGCGTGAAATACCGCAACGAGTACGAAGATGGCACCGTTTCGGGTGGCCCGATGTACTATATGTCCAAGGGGTTCAACGAATTGGGTTTGCCGGGTGGCAAGATCCTTGCTGTTCTGTTCTCGATCTTCTGTATCCTTGGCGCGCTGGGCGGGGGCAACATGTTCCAGGCCAATCAGGCGCATCAGCAGATCGCGGGCATCGTCGGTGATTATCCTGGCTGGATCACAGGGCTGGTCTTCGCAGCGGTTGTTTTCATGGTCATCGTCGGCGGCCTGAAGTCTATCGCGCGGGTGACTGAGAAGGTCGTACCGTTCATGGGCGTTCTCTACGTTCTGACCGCTCTTGTCATCATCCTGATGAATGCGGATATGATCGGCTGGGCCTTTGGCCAGATCTTCGCCGGCGCCTTCACCGGTCTGGGTGTTGCAGGCGGCATGGTTGGCGCGCTGATCCAGGGCTTCAAACGTGCGGCGTTTTCGAACGAAGCGGGTGTTGGCTCGGCGGCGATTGCACACTCGGCTGTTCGGACCAAGGAGCCGATCACCGAAGGCTTCGTGTCGTTGCTGGAACCGTTTATCGATACCGTGGTGATCTGCACAATGACCGCTCTGGTCATCATCATCACCCAGCAATTGATCATCGATCCGGAAACCGGCAACTACATGCTGAATGAGGCCGGTACGGCGATTGCCACTGTTGACGGCAACTCGGGCGTCAGTCTGACTTCTGCCGCTTTCGGCAGCGCATTCAGTTTCTTCCCGTATATCCTGGCGGTTGCGGTGATTCTGTTTGCCTTCTCGACCATGATCAGTTGGTCCTACTATGGCCTCAAGGCCTGGACTTACCTGTTCGGTGAGGGCCACACCAAAGAGCTGATCTTCAAGGTCATCTTCTGTATCTTCGTCGTCATCGGGGCGGCGGCCAATCTTGGCCCGGTCATCGACTTCTCGGATGCAGCGATCTTTGCGATGGCGGTGGTCAACGTCTTTGCGCTCTACTTCCTGATGAAAGTGGTGCGTCAAGAGCTGGCCTCTTACTCTGAGCGATTGAAAACCGGTGAAATCCGCAAATTCGAACACTAAACCCAATCACTGGGGCGGCCTTGGTCGCCCCGGTGCCTGATCAGCCTGTAAAAAGCGCAGATTCTGGTCCAAACCCCCTTGCCAGTATGGTCGAACTTGCGTAAATGGCGCTTCTGATCGCGTGACCGGCCGAGATGGCATGCCGAGTCGCGTCTGAAACCGAACCCCGAAAGGAGACGGAAATGCCTAAGATGAAGACAAAGTCGAGCGCCAAAAAGCGCTTTAAGGTGACTGCGACCGGTAAGGTCCTTGCTGGCCAGGCCGGCAAACGTCACGGCATGATCAAGCGGACCAAAAAGTTCATCCGCGACGCCCGTGGCAACACCACCCTGTCCGCCCCCGACGCCAAAATCGTCAAGGGCTATATGCCCTACGACCGATAAGAGGAGATTAAGACATGTCCCGCGTTAAAGGTGGAACCGTAACTCACGCCCGTCACAAGAAGGTCATCAAGGCTGCCAAAGGTTACTATGGCCGCCGCAAGAGCACCTTCAAGGTTGCCCGTCAGGCCGTAGACAAGGCCAACCAGTACGCAACCCGCGACCGCAAGAACCGCAAGCGCAACTTCCGCGCGCTGTGGATCCAGCGTATCAACGCTGCTGTCCGTTCGCATGACGAGGCACTGACATATTCCCGCTTCATCAACGGCCTGACATTGGCCGGTATCGAAGTGGACCGCAAAGTTCTGGCCGATCTGGCCGTGCACGAACCGGAAGCGTTCGGCGCGATCGTCGCCCAAGCCCAGGCCGCTCTGACTGCCTGATCCTCTGAAAAGAGACAGTGAAAGAAGGGCCGTCCCGTTTGGGACGGCCTTTTTTTGTTTGGGAAGTACTTAAGTCAGCTTAGAGCCCAAACGCAACAGATCTATGGGCACAAAGTCGGTAAATATCGATTGAGTTTTGTGTCGAGAATTTCGAAGCGCATCCGCTTTTTTGACCAGTTGTAGACCTCAGTTCGCTGGTCAGATGGAGCTACTAGGATGGCATGATAGTCCAGAATTACTGTGCCGGTCGGTCCCGTCCTACTCGTCGCGACTTCAGGAAGACGCATTTCCCAAATGGAAATGAGTTCAGTGTCATATCGAGTTGGTTTGGGCACAAGAATACATGCCTCTTGTGTATCGCTAGCCGCCCCACGATGAACGTACATGCCTATTGCTGAAACCCAAGACCACGTTGCAAGAAGAAAGAGGACCAAGAAACCTCTTCGAGGGAACCACCGCGAGGTCCGCCTTGGTGTAATAATATCAGCAAGCAATTGTAGATAGCCGGCAAACCCCACGACGAAAAACAAGGTGATTGCCCCATCAACTGGTGTACCTAAAGCCAACGCCGCAAAAGCGAGTAAAGCCCCGCCAATCAGAACGAGGACTGTGAGCACCGACAGTGCTCAAGCTGGCCACCGGTATTCCTTTAGTGGCTTTTGGACAAGAAGTACCGCGAGCCATCCAAGGGTACAGATTGCAATGGCCGAAAGCGCCCATCTATCCAGTGAGATTGGGAGCCAACTGCTATACCAGAAAATAAGCACAAAAAACGAAGATGCGGCTTTCAACTGAATTTATGCTCCAAGCTAATTTGCGCTGTATCACAACTATGGATTTAAATTCGTATCTCATCCGAGTGCGCTGTCCAAGATCAGCTTTGTCCGCATAGCCGACGTTGGAATTCCCAGCTTCATTGCGGCTTCAAAATACCAACACTCGCCCTATGACTACTTGCTACTGTCTTTCTTCACCAACTGCGCTGCAAAGGCTACGCCAGTCCCCGGACCAACATAAGTGACCATAATCACGTCATCCAGATAGACACCGTTGAAAATCCCAGCTGAAACGTCATCGCCCGATATCCCAGCCTCGGCCAGAACAAAGCGGGTGGGGTCGTCAAGGCTGAAGGTGCCCATAGCTTCTTCAACGATCCAGTCTTTGTCGCCGATGCGCCGCCAGCGGTTGGTGGCCGTGATCAGGTTGCCGTCCAGCTTTGTGACCTCCAGCTCCATCTCGGTTTGCAGCAGTCCTTTGTCGTGGTTTGGGTTCGATTTGGCGAAGGCCACCAGATAGGTGCCGTGCCAGGTGCCGACGATCTGGGGAAAGCCGCTGCCTTCATTGGCGCTGGAAGGGGTGGCAACCGCAAGGATGGCCACGGCCGCGAGGCTTCGGATGAGCTTTAGTACCATTGGACACGTCTCCTGCATGGGGTGTGATAACCACAGGGTACTTGAGTTGGCGCTTTTGACAAACCCGTGTGTGTAAACACAAAAAAACCGGCGCGGTGGGCGCGCCGGTCCAAGTTCATCCGCCGTGATTGCATGAGTGGTGGCAGATTTATTCAGTTAGGTTCAGCCGAATACACGACCCAGTGCGCCGTCGACCGCATCAGTGATCTGGTCGATGTCGTCTGCGGTTGCAATCAGTGCGGGCGAGAAGCACAGCGTGTTGTTGCGGCTGGGGATCGAACGGTTGGTGGCCCCGATGATGACGCCCTGCGCCATACAGTCGGCAACAACCGCCTGAACCTTTTTCTCGTCCATGGGCTCTTTGGTGGCCCGGTCGGAAACCAGTTCGGCACCCAGGAACAGACCCTTGCCGCGCACGTCGCCGATAACTTCGTGCTTATCCATCAGCGCCTGCAGGTTGCCCAACATCCGGTCGCCCATATCAATGCAGTTCTGCAGCAGGTTCTCGTCTTCGATGATGCGCATGTTCTCGATCGCAGCGGCCGGACCGGCGGTGCAGCCACCAAAGGTCGAGATGTCGCGGAAATAGCTCATCGGGTCCGACATGTCGTCTTTGAACATGTCAAAGACTTCTTCGGTGGTCACCATTACGGCAATCGCCGCATAGCCCGAGGCAACGCCCTTAGCCATCGTCACGAAGTCCGGCTTGATGCCGTACTGCTGGTACCCGAACCAGGTGCCGGTACGACCAACGCCGCAGACAACTTCGTCGATGTGCAGCAGGATGTCGTACTTTTTGCAGATCTCCTGCACGCGCTGCCAATAGCCTTCAGGCGCCTCGATCACGCCGCCACCTGCGGTCACCGGCTCAAGGCACAGCGCGCCAACGGTGTCGGGGCCTTCGCGCAGGATCACGGCTTCGATTTGGTCTGCGGCCCATTCGCCGAAGTTCTCTTCGGGGGCGCCGTCCAGCTCGTGCTTGCGGTATTCCATGCAGTGGGGCACGCGCACAAAATCAGGGGCGAAGGGGCCGTATTGTGCAGTACGTTCGTCCTGACCACCTGCCGACATGGTTGCCAGCGTCGAGCCGTGATAGTCGCGGTCACGATACAGGATCTTGGTCTTCTTGCCGCCGTACTTCTTGTGCGCGATCTGGCGCACCATTTTAAACGCTTTCTCGTTCGCCTCAGAACCCGAGTTGGTGTAATAAACGCGGCTCATGCCGGGCATCTTGTCGATCAGTTGCTCGGCAAAGATCGCGCCGGGGATCGAGCCGGCCGAATTGGCGAAATAGCACAACTTCATCAGCTGGTCGTATACGGCCTTACAGATCGATTCGCGGCCATAGCCCACGTTGACAGTCCAGACACCGCCGGAAACCGCATCCAGATGCTCTTTGCCTTTCTGGTCCCAGACGCGCATGCCTTTGCCTTCGACAATGATGCGGGGGTCATTGGCTTCAAAGGGTTTATGCTGGATCAGATGATGCCAGATATGGGCGCGGTCAGCCTCGACCACGCGGGAAAGATCGTTTTCGTTGAACGTGCCGTCCATGACAAGTCCTTTCAGTGAGATGCGGTGCACGGGGTGGGGAAACGGTATGCCCCGGCCTATGTTTAAGATGCTTCAGATCACCGCGAATGGCCGGATCTAAGTAGGGCCAGATCGCACCATCTCGTATTGCCAGTCAATAAGGGTATCGTGATACTACGGATTTGTCAGAGCACCAAGTTTATGCTCAAGTCGCGCAAACCGAGTGCAGGGAGGATCAGCAGTTGGCAGCGACCAATATCTATGAGCGTCATTTGGACAAATGCCGGGCGAATTACACACCCTTGTCGCCCCTCTCGTTTATTGAGCGCACGGCGCAGGTTTATCCCGATTACCCGTCGGTCGTTTATGGTGAGCGGCGGTATACCTGGGCTGAAACCTATACCCGGTGCCGTCGACTGGCGGGTGCCTTGAATGCACGAGGTATCGTAAAGGGTGATACCGTATCAATTATCGCTGCAAACATCCCCGAAATGTATGAAGCGCATTTTGGTGTGCCCATGGCGGGCGCCGTTCTGAACGCCATCAACACGCGCCTGGATGCGCCGATAGTCGCTTTCATCCTGAACCACGCCGAAACCAAGGCATTGTTGGTTGATCCCGAATTTTCCGGCGTCGTGAAAGAGGCGCTGGAGCAGGTTGATCATGATATTCTGGTAATCGACATCGAGGATCCCAGCTTTGATGGTGGTGAAAGGCTCGGCAGCCTGACCTATGACGCCCTGATTTCAGGGGGAGATCCCGAGTTTGACTGGTCACTGCCCGAGGATGAATGGGACGCTATCACACTGAACTATACGTCCGGTACAACGGGCAATCCCAAGGGCGTGGTCTATCACCACCGCGGCGCTACCCTGAATGCACAATCGGATTTGCTGGACTGGGATATGCCCAAGCATTCGATATATCTGTGGACCTTGCCGATGTTTCACTGCAATGGCTGGTGCTTCCCTTGGGCCATGGCAGCCAATGCAGGCGTGTCCATCTGTCTGCGCGCCGTGCGTGCCGAACCTATCTATGCGGCATTCCGCTATGAGAAAGTCACCCATTTCTGTGGCGCTCCTATCGTTTTGAACATGTTGGCCCACGCGCCAGATGAATTGAAAGACTTTGACCATCAAATCAAGGTGATGACCGCGGGCGCTCCGCCGCCTGCCGCCGTGATCGAAGCGATGGAGGCGATGGGGGTCGAAGTCACACACGTTTATGGCCTGACAGAGACTTACGGGCCCTCGGTCGTTTGTGCGTGGAAGGATGAATGGAACGACAAGGGACCCGAAGACCGCGCCGCTCTGAAAGTACGGCAGGGCGTGCGGTATTCGGCGCTGTCTGGTCTGATGGTAGCCGATCCCGAAACGATGGAGCCCGTTCCCGCGGACGGCGAAACCATGGGCGAGATCTTTATGCAGGGCAATGTGGTGATGAAAGGGTATCTCAAGAACCCTGATGCCACGGATGGGGCCTTCAAGGGCGGCTGGTTTGCATCCGGCGATTTAGGCGTCATGCACCCGGATGGCTATATCGCGCTCAAAGACCGTTCCAAGGACATCATCATTTCAGGCGGCGAGAATATCTCGTCCGTCGAGGTCGAGGGTATCCTCTACAAACACCCGGCAGTCATGGAAGCGGCGGTTGTGGCCCGGCCAGACGAGAAATGGGGCGAAACCCCCTGCGCTTTTGTTGAGCTGAAGCCTGACGCGACCGCGACCGAGGCAGAGCTGATTGCCTTTTGCCGGGACAACATGGCCCATTTCAAAGCGCCCAAGACCGTGGTGTTTGGCACCCTGCCGAAGACTTCAACCGGTAAGGTGCAGAAATTCGTTCTGCGGGATCAGGCGCGGGCGCTGGGCTGAAGCTTGGCAAAGATCGACAGGTCCAGATCCAGCATTTCACCCATCCAGATCGCGCGATCGCGGTGATCGGCCAGATGGTCGCCGGTTTCCGGGTGGGTGAAAACCGAAAGGCCCCGCCGGTTCAGCATCAACCACGGAGTGACCTGATCAAAGGCATCAGCCGCAAAGCTCAACTGGCAGCTCCAGCGCGGGTGGGGGCCGACATTACGGCAATGCATGCGCCCCATCTGGACGGGGAACAGACGGGCGGCCTCTTCGCAGACTTGTTGTGCCGTGTTCTGCGTGTCGGCTTCAAAATAGACATGGGCATGGTAGCCGGTGATCTCGGGCATCAGAACCTCTATTGCTTTGATGAAACAAAGCTAAGTCCGATCGGGCCAGACGCCTAGGCGCACAAGCACACAGGATCTGTGCAAGGTTATTGGGGTGCTTGCGCTTCAGGATGTGCTGCGACAAATGCCGGGTGACCGGCGCAGGCCTTTTCGACCTCCAACAGACGGGGCATGTCCGATAAATCGACCTTCCACCGGCGCGCGTTGTAGATCTGCGGGATCAGGCAAATGTCAGCGAGGCCGGGCTGCGAACCAACACAATAGGGGGTTTGTTCAAACTCACCTAACATGGTCTCAAAGGCCTGCAATCCCGGCCGGATGAAGTGCCGCATCCACTCTCCGGGCATATCGGATGGGTCTTTGCTGAGGGCGGTCGCATGTCGAGCAACTGACAGGTTGCAAACAGGGTGAATGTCCACCGCAATCGCATAGGCCAGCGCCTGCACGCGCGCGCGCCCCGCTGCATCGTCGGGCAGAAGGTTCAATTCACGTGTTCTGTCCAGATAGTCGAGAATGGCCAGAGATTGCGTCAGCCGCTGCCCGTCAATATCCAGAACCGGAACGAACCCTTGTGGGTTTCGCGCGATATGTGCGTCACCCTTGTGTTCGCCATCCACCAGGTCGACGACAACCGCGCGATAGTCGATCCCGGCCAGATTCAGGGCGATCCGCACCCGATAGCTGGCCGAGGAGCGCCAATAGTCATAAAGGACGACTTCGCTCACATTCCAATCCGTCAATTGTCGGTCAAGGCGGCGGCGCGAATGGCGTCAGACAACACCTGTTCGTCGCCGATGTGATTGGCCAGCACCAGAACCAGTCGGGCGTTCAGCGCGTCGCTGTCGGCTTTATCAAGCCCTTCATGCGCAGCCAACAGCTCGGCATAGAAGTCGTCAGCATTGTCGATATTCGGGGATAGGATCAGGTCAGACATCGCGCTTACTCCTTACCACAGGCTCTGCGGATCGCATGCCGGAAACTGTTTTCTTCATAGCTGTCCCGTCGCGCCGCCACGTGCTGATCGGGGCGGATCAGATAAACTGCGCTGGCTGCGTCGCCCAGATAGCGACGTTTCAGCGCCAGGGTCAGGTCATCCTTGACCGACAGCGCCAACCGCGTGACCTCAACCCCGTCTTCTTCCAGCACCTCCGGGGCATCTGCGTCAATTGTCAAAAGGGTGAATTTGCCTGCCAGTCTGGGCAACAGGAACTCATCACCCAGCGGCGCGTCCGGGCAGGCCGAGCCGGGGCGTGTCTCGGCAGGGCCATCCAGCGCGTCGGCAGAGTTCAGCGAAGAGCTGTCATAGGTGCAAGGTTGACTCAGGCGTCCTGAATTCACCAACGGACGGGCAAACTCGTACTGCTCGCTCAGGTCCAGAACCGCATCCCGCAGAACCCGCGACATCTCGGATTTCGGAGTGATGAAATCGGTCGAACGGCTGGATTTCTGGATGTTCTCATCAGCCCCGTGCACGCGTTCCGCGTTGTAGCTGTCCAGCAGGCTTTCGGGGGCTTTCCCATCCAGCACCAGTTTCAGCTTCCAGCACAGGTTGTCAGTGTCCTGCATGCCGGAATTGGCACCGCGCGCGCCAAAGGGGCTGACCTGATGCGCGCTGTCGCCTGCGAAAAGGACTCGTCCTTTGCGGAAGCTTTCCATGCGGCGACACTGGAATGTATAAATCGAGACCCACTCCAGCTGAAACTCGACGTCATCCCCAAGCATTGCCTTGAGGCGCGGGATCACATTCTCGGGGCGCTTTTCGCGTTCCTTGTCGATGTCCCAACCCAGTTGCAGGTCAATACGCCAGACATTGTCGGGTTGCTTGTGCAGAAGCGCGGATTGCCCGCGATTGAACGGAGGGTCAAACCAGAACCAGCGTTCCGAGGGGAAATTGGCATCCATGATCACGTCCGCGATCAGGAAGTTGTCTTCGAAAACGCGCCCTTCGAAATCGATACCCAGCATCCGCCGGGTGGGAGACGCCGCGCCGTCGCAGGCGATCAGCCATTCGGTCTCGAGTGTATAAGGGCCTTCGGGGGTTTCGACTTCCAGCCGAACGTGGTCTTCGTGCGTACCGATCGCCTCAACCTTGTTGCGCCCGCGAATTTCGATCAGCGCGCCGTCTGCCTGCAACTCGCGAACACGTTCTACAAAGTAGTTTTCAAAGTGGTATTGCTGCAGGTTGATGAAGGCCGGGTTGGCGTAACCTTCGTCCGGTTGCAGGTTGAATTCATAGACCTGACGATCATCGAAAAAGACCTTGCCGCGGTCCCAAAGAACGCCTTTGTCGACCAATCGCTGACCGCAACCCAGCCGGTCTGCAATTTCCAGCGTGCGTTGGGAAAAACAGATGGCACGGCTGCCAAAACTGACCTTGTCGTTCTCGTCCAGAACCACGACTTCGACCCCCTGTTGGGCCAGATCGATAGCGGCGGCCAGACCAACCGGGCCCGCACCGATCACGATGACCTTGCGCCTGACGGGCATCGGGCTGTCCTGATCCGGGCTGCGTTCATATCCGTATAGCGGCGTTTCAAAGATCTTGTTCATGGGCTCCCCCCAAACAGATGCACCGATGTGCTGCATATCCTGTCCCCCGGCGACGGGCGCCGGAGGCCTTGGCTTATGGTTTCATCGAATCCCGCCGCAAAAAACGATCTGGATCAAACTCGACCGTTTTTCGTCAACCTTGCAGAGCCTCCCACATCTCCAGATCGCGCTGTGCGGTCCAGATACGGGGCGTGTCGATGCCGCGAGCTTCGTCATAGGCGCGAGCCACGTTGAACGGCAGGCAGTGCTCGTAGATCGCGTAATCGGCAAATTTGGGGTCACATTCCGCTCGGACTGCATCCCATGCTTCCTTCAGACTGCCGCCACGTGCCGCAACTTTGGCCGCCGGGCGGTAGGTGCTTTCGACAAAATCGCGGGTATTTTCAATGGCCGCATTCACCATATCCCTGCCGACCAGCGCATCGCCGCGCCCCGGTGCAATGGCGTCGACATCGAACCACTTGATCTCGTCCAGCGTGTCACCCCAGTCGCTGAAATGCCCATCGCCGCAATAGCAGGCCGAGTGATACTCGACGATATCGCCGGTGAACATCACGTTCTGATCGGGCACATGGATGACGATATCGCCTGCCGTATGCGCGCGGCCCAGATGCATCAGGTCGATCCGGCGGTTGCCCAGATAGACGGTCATCGTATCGCTGAAGGTGGTGGTGGGCCAGGTCAGGCCGGGGATGCTTTCGTGCCCTTCGAACAGGCGCGGGAAACGCTGGAATTCGCTGTCCCAATCTTCCTGACCTCGCTCCACGACCATGGCGCGGGCCATGTCCGACATCAGGATCTGCTGTGCGCCGAACGCGCTTGCGCCCAGAACACGTACTGCGTGGTAGTGGGTCAGGGCCACATGCGTGATCGGTTTGTCGGTGACGGAACGCACGCATTCGATCACCTTGTTTGCCAGACGCGGAGTCGCCTGCGCCTCGACTATCATCACGCTGTCGTCACCGATGATCACACCCGAGTTCGGGTCGCCTTCGGCGGTAAAGGCATAGAGCCCTTCTCCGACTTCAGTGAAGCTGATCTTTTTTTCCGACATGTCCCCCTGGGACGCGAATGCTTTGGCCATGGTGGGTTCCTTATCGTGTATATGGGTTTTCAAGAGCAGGCAGAACGGTGCCGACACACTCACCGAAGCCGATCGTGTAGCCGTCGCCACTGGCCGCACCGGTAAGGGTCAACGTGTCGCCATCCTCGATGAAGCTGCGGGTTTCACCGCTGTCCAATGTCAGGGGTTCCTTGCCGCCCCAGCTGAGCTCCAGCAGCGAGCCGCGTTCAGGTTTGGTTGGCCCGGAAATGGTTCCGGATCCCAGCAGGTCGCCCGTGTTCATGGGGCATCCTGATGTCGTGTGATGCGCCAATTGCTGCGCAGCAGAATAGTACATCTGGTTGTAGTTGGTCCGGGCAATCGTCGTGGTGGTTTGCCCGGCAGGTGCCATGGTGATCGCCAGATCGATGTCATAGAGCATCGGGCCGCAATCCTTGAGGTGATCCAGCAGCTCGAACTCGCGGGGCGGCGTGTCACAGCGGAATGGCTCGAGGGCCGCCTTGGTCACGATCCATGGGCTGATCGAGGTGGCCGTGGCCTTTGCCTGAAACGGACCCAGCGGCTGGTATTCCCATGCCTGGATGTCCCGCGCGGACCAGTCATTCAGAAGCACGTAGCCGAAAATAGTGTCATCCGCTTCCTGCACGGTGATCGGACCATCCGAGGGTGTTCCGACAATCGCGCCCATCTCAAGCTCGATGTCAAAGCGACGGCTGGGCAGGAAGGCGGGCAAGTCCTGATCGGGGGCTTTCAGCTGACCCCAGGGGCGGCGAATTTCCGTTCCCGATACCACGACGGAGGATGCCCGGCCGTTATAGCCAATCGGAATATGCAGCCAGTTCGGCGGCAAAGCGTTTTCGGGCCCCCGGAACATGGTGCCGACGTTGAAGGCATGGTTTCGACCTGCATAAAAGTCGGTGTATTCGCTGACGGCGAAGGGCAGATGCATTGCAGCGTCTTCTTGTTTGACAAGCAGAGGTTCGACCTTGGCTTGCTCGTCTGAACCTTCGGCCAGAATGCTGATAAGCCGTTCGCGCAGCGCGGTCCAGACGGCTGGACCTTCCTCCATCAGAGGGTTCCAGAACGGCATGTCGAACAGTGGCTCATCGGTCAGGGAGATCAAGCCCTCGGCCTCGGCTGCGGTAATGTCAAGGATCATGTCACCGATGGCCACGCCGCAGCGCGGATCATCACCTTCGGTTGAGAAGACGCCGTACGGAAGGTTGTTCAGTGGGAACGGATGTGTCGCGTCATTGGCCGACGCAACCCAGGAAGTCATTAAAGGCATATCTTGCCCCTGTTTGTTATGTTCTAAGAGGTTCTGAAGGATTTTAACTCCGGAACAGCGATTGCAATAGCACGAAGCCGCCTCGGTTGTGGCACATCGTATGTGAGGGGCGCGTCACTGCACACCGGTTGCCGAGGAATGTTAGCTCAGCAACCGGTTCAATTCCACGCCAGCAGAACGGCTGCAATGAAAGTGAACCAGTGGGCGGCTCATTTCTTGCCCGGCGTCCCGTCGAACTTTTTCTCAAGGGATGTCCAGCAGTCGATGTAGTCATCCTGCAGTGGCGCTTCGGTGGCAGCAAACGGGGTCAGGTGCTGTGGGAAGCGGGTTTCGAACATGAACGACATCGTCTGATCCAGTTTGTCCGGCCCCAGATTGGAATATGACGCCTTGTCAAAAGCTTCCCTGTCAGGGCCATGCGGGATCATCATGTTATGCAGGCTAGTCCCACCCGGCACGAAGCCCTGCGGTTTCGCGTCGTACTGACCGTAAATGTTGCCCATCAGCTCGGACATGATGTTCTTGTGGTACCATGGCGGGCGGAAGGTATCTTCCATCACCATCCAGCGTTCACGGAACAGGACAAAGTCGATATTGGCCGTACCCGGCTGGCCGGACGGGGCCGTTAGAACGGTAAAGATCGACGGGTCGGGATGGTCAAACAGGATCGCGCCGACGGGGCAATAGTTGCGCAGGTCGTATTTATAGGGCGCATAGTTGCCGTGCCATGCCACGACATCCAGCGGGCTGTGGCCGATCCTGGTGGTGTGGAATTTCCCGCACCATTTGATTGTCACGGTAGAAGGGGTTTCACGATCTTCATAAGCCGCCACCGGTGCCTTGAAGTCGCGCGGATTGGCCATGCAATTGGCCCCGATCGGCCCGCGACCCGGCAACTCAAATTTCTGACCGTAATTCTCGCAGACAAAGCCGCGCGCAGGGCCTTCCAGAACCTCAACCCGGTACAGCAAACCACGCGGAATGATCGCGATTTCCTTTGGCTCCAGGTCAATGATTCCCAGTTCTGTCGCAAATCGCAGGCGCCCTTCCTGTGGCACAACCAGCAATTCGGAATCTGCCGAGAAGAAATAGTCATCGACCATGGATTCCGTGACCAGATAGATGTGGCTTGCCATGCCGACCTGCGTGTTCACATCACCTGCGGTCGTCATGGTCCGCATACCCGTCATCCAATTCAGACCTTCATCGGAATACGGGATGGGATCCCAACGGTACTGACCAAGGCTGATCACATCCGGATCAATACATGGGGCCGATTTCCAGTAGGGCAGATCGATTTTTTCATAACGATGCGAGTGCTTTACGGATGGGCGAATACGATAGCACCAGGTGCGCTCAGGTGGGTTGGCGGTAAAGGCCGTGCCACTCAGCTGCTCTCCGTAAAGACCATAGTTGCACCGTTGCGGGCTGTTCATCCCTTGCGGCAAGGCCTCGGGCAGGGCCTCGGTCTCAAAGTCGTTCCCAAAGCCGGGCATATAGCCTGCGTGAGTTCCGACAGGCGTTGCAGCCTGTGTCAGCGTATGCGGATCAGTCGGACGATTCATTGCGTTTTCCTCCGTTTGCTGCTTGTCGGTTAATAGTTGATTTTGTAACTAACAAGCATGACACACGATGAATCCGAAAAAAATGATGACTTTGATTTGCAGAATTTTCTGCCCTTCCTGCTGAATCAGGCTGCCGAACGGGCTTCGCTTGAGTTTCAGGCTGTTTACAAGGGCCGCTATGGGATGCTCAGAACCGAATGGCGGGTGTTGTTCCATTTGGGGCTGTTTGGCGAGATGACCGCCAAGGAAATCGGAGAGCGCGCCAGAATGCACAAAACCAAGATCAGCCGTGCGGTCGCCAAGCTGGAAGAACGTCGATATCTGAAACGCACGCGGGACGAAGCGGATCGGCGAGCGGAATGGCTGACACTGACACCGGCAGGGCAGGCTGTGTATCGTGACCTGCGCGGCGTTGCTGCCAAGTACGATGCGAAACTGTCAGGCCTGTTCAAACCGGAAGAGGCCGCGTTGTTGCGTCAAATGCTGCAAAGGTTGGCCGGTTTGGACTGACCTATGGCAATTGATGCGTGCCGCCCCCAAATGGGGATCATGCTTGATACGGACATTAAAATGACCTCGCTAGATTCCGCTTCGGATTCCACACATTCTCTGATCGATTGGTTGGTTAACAAGGGGCTTGAGGGCGCCGGGCAAGAAGAGTTGTTGGAAGGGTTTTGTACCCGATTGGTAGATATGGGTGTTCCGTTGATGCGCTTTCATGCGGCGCAATCGACCCTGCATCCGGTCTATGGCGGCACCGGTTACAGCTGGTACAACGGCGCGGGTGGCGAATCCGAGACGTTTGAATACACGGACACGCCCAGCGAAGTTTGGCAGCGAAGCCCTCTTTATGCGCTGCTAAACGAAGATCTGGATGAAATCCGGGTCAAAATGGTCGAGCACAACGAACCCAGCCGCTTTCCCCTGCTGAACGATCTGCGTGAAATCGGAGCAACCGATTATTATGCCACCGGCCTGTCTTACGAAGGAGCGAAACAACTGCGCCCCGACGGCACGAAAAAGGTCAGCGATGGCGTTCTGATGTCCTGGACCTGCGACGCACCGAACGGATTTGAAGACAGCGATCTGAACCGAATACACACTGTACTGCCGCATCTGGGGCTGGCGCTCAAATCCGCAAAGAACCAGGAATTGGCCAAGGATCTGATGCGGGTTTACCTGGGGCGGGATGCCGGTCGCCGGGTTCTGTCGGGTGAAATTCGGCGCGGGTCCTTACAGCAAATCGATGCGGTGATCTGGAATTTCGACCTCGAAGGCTTCACCACGCTGTCCGAAGACCTGCCAGGGCATGAGATCATCGATATGCTGAACGACTATCTGGCTGTTGCCGTGGGTGTGGTGCATGACAAGGGCGGTAACATCCTGAAATTCATGGGCGACGGGCTGATGGCCATGTTCGATGTCGGAGAGATCGACGAAGACGCTCGCGCTGCGCTGAGCGCCGTGCCTTTGTTGCAGTCCCGCATGGATGAACTGAACGCCAAACGCCGTGCGCAAGGCCTGCCTGTGGCAAACTATACGCTGGCGCTACACTCCGGCGAAATTCTCTATGGCAATATCGGGTCCGAGACGCGGCTGGACTTCACCGTGATCGGCCCGGCTGTAAACCAGGCCGCCCGCATCGCGGGCATGCACCGGTCTTTGGGTCAGAGAATCCTGATCTCGGACGACGTCGCCCGCGCTGCACGACCCTGCGCGCAGGAACTTGTCTCGGTCGGTCGCTACATGCTGCGGGGTGTGAATGAGCCGAAAGAGCTGTTTACGGTATACAGTCCCGGCGAACCATCAGGAACCGAGTGAAACTGCGGCTATTACGTTCAGCATTTCCGAACCTGAAGGACTAGATGGAACGTCTTGGTTTAGCTGGGCATGAGCGGCGGGTTAGCCCGGACGTTCAAGAATAATGCGGCCTTAATCCAATAGCTGCTTTGAGCTTCCAGCGGAGGTCGTGGCAAGACTGCCGGGAGGCTATCGTAGGGCGCGAAGAGGGCTTCCATTGGCTTCAGAAAATTGTTGATGCTACGTTGACCTGATTTGGAGGATGCATGACCGACCTCAATGATTTTGAAAAGATGGAGCGCGAAGGTTGGGCCAATCCAGCTATCGCCAAGGGTTATGCAGATGGGTTCGACCGAGCTACGCTCGTTGTGGCGCAAAGGCTTTCGGATGCAGTTTCGGCTGGACCTAAATCAACGGTTCTTGATCTATGCAGCGGGCATGGTGTGGTCGCTGCAGAACTCACGTCAAGAGGCGCTACTGTAACCGGGCTCGACTTTTCTGCGGCAATGATTTCCCTTGCGCAAGCAGCTGTGCCGGACGCTTCCTTCATTCAAGGAGATGCGATGTCAATGGACTTTGCCGATAAAAGCTTTGATGCTGTCACTATTGGTTTCGGCGTACCGCACTTTCCCGATCCCGAACGTGGTTTGGCGGAAGCGGCAAGGGTATTGAGACCGGGAGGGCATATCGCATTTTCAATCTGGAGAGGGAAAGGATCAGATGGTGCATTCGGTTGGTTGTTCGATGCGGTTGGACGTCTGGGCGACCCCTCGGTCACATTGCCCTTCGGACCTGATGCTCATATGCTTGCGGACCGCGCTGCTGCTGAAACTAAAGTCACCAAAGCGGGATTTGCAGAGGTTCAGTTGATCGAGGTGCCGTCAGAACTGCATGTGCAGCAACCTGAAGACTTGTTTGATGCCTTTGACCAAGGTGCCGTTCGCGCAGCATCACTTTTGGGAGCGCAGCCAGTCCTAAAACGAGATGCAATTCGCTCTGATCTGGCGGCACGTACTCGCTCTCAAGGTATTAAACACAATGGCGGTTTTCTGGTCCCGGCTCCGTCCGTCATCGTTTCGGCCGTTCGCCGCTGACTTTAGCAAACTCTTTGTGATTATGCGCGTGCAGCGACTGGCAAGTTTGTCCCGCTAGCCGGTTTTGATATCCCCTGAACCGACCGGATGACCTGCTGAAACCGTCAGATGAACAGTTCAAGCCAATTCGGCAGAGGCTGCAATTCGCGCCTTTGTCTGGTTATCGATACGCTTTGCCGGCCGCGAGACAGCTTCGGGTTTCTTAGGCTATATCTCTCCATAACAAGTGGGAGAACTGTATGTGCAAGTTTAGAAATGCCCATGCCGCTGATGCGGATCGCTGCTTCGAAATCGAGACCGCGGCCTACGAAGGTGAAGAGGCTGCGACACACGCCAAAATCTGCAGACGGATTGAGACCTACCCCGATGGCTTTCTGATCCTTGAAGTGGATGGAACGGTCGTTGGCTTTATCAACTGCGGATGCGCTCATGAGGTTGAAATGTCTGACGAGGAGTTCAAGGAACTTATCGGCCACGACCCTGACGCGCCCAATGTGGTCATCATGTCCGTTGTCGTAGACCCGACCGAACAAGGCAAGGGCTATTCAAGGTCTCTGATGGATGAGTTTGTCAGGCGAATGCAGCAGATGAACAAGGCAACGATCCATCTGATGTGCAAAGAGCATCACGTGTCGCTTTACGAGAAGCTGGGCTATAGCTATCTGAGACGCTCTGCCTCCGACCACGGAGGAATGGCATGGCATGAGATGAGTATGGGACTTTGAAACAAAACTTACTGTCTCTCAGCTAAACGGACATATGGCCCTCCAAGCGGAACGGCAACTTTGTCCGCAGAGCGGCCGCCGAAGCAGCATATCAGAAATCAATCTCCACACCCGGCAGGTTCAGCTCTTTCATCATGTCGCGCAGCTCCTGACGGGCGGCGATGTTCGAGATGTTCAGCTGTTTGACACCGATGTCCTTGAGGTCCAGCAGGGTAAGGCCACGGGGAAACAACTCGCGGAAAATAACCCGCTCGGAAAAGCCCGATGCGACGCGAAAACCGATGCGCTGCGACAGCATCTCGATCGCGCGCTGCATCTTTTCCTTGTTGACCATGCGTTGTGTACCGACGCGGTTGCGAACGACGACCCAGTCGATGGGCTTTAGTCCAGCCTGCGCCCGCAACTGTCGTGCGTTCCAGACCATCTCGGAATAGACAGAGGGGCCAAGGATCTTCTCACCCTGCGAGTCGATCCGTGCCAACAGGTCGAAATCAATGAAGCTGTCGTTCAGCGGGGTGATCAGTGTGTCGGCCAGCGAATGCGCCACCTGACTGAGCCGGGTATGAGACCCCGGGCAGTCGATCAGAATAAAGTCGCTGTCGCTTTCCAGTTGGGAAACGGCGGCAGACAGGCGATGGTCATAGATATTCTCGCCCGGTTTCAGCGTGGCGGCATCAATCTCGGGCAGGTCGTGATGGCGCGGGCTTGGCAGAGTCAGGTCCGAGCTTTTGAGGAAGTTGTTGCGGTTCTCGAAATAGCGTCCCAGACTGCGTTGACGCAGGTCCAGATCCAAGGTGCTGACCTTGTGCCCCAATCGGGCCAGTGCGGTTGCCACATGCATCGACACGGTCGATTTGCCTGCGCCACCCTTTTCGTTCCCGACCACAATGATATGTGCCATGCTTGTATTCCCAAGTCTCGCCGTGCTTCACTACACGTTGTTGGTGCCCACTATATGTTGTGTCGACCGCGATGAAAAGAACCTCAAGCGGCGCTTTCGGGCAATATCAGACTCTATTTGGGAAAACCTAACGCAGAACACGGGTTACACAGGGCGCTTGCCAATGCAATGACGCTGATTCACTGTCGAAAAACGGTTTCGGCTAGGAGAATTCTGCTTGGAGCACCTGTTCCTGAACGTATTAAACGTGGTTCTGCCAGTTCTGATCTGCGCTGGTATTGGCTATGTTCTTGCCGTGATTCAGGCCCCATTTGACAACAAGGTCATTGGCGGGATCGTTTCGAAAGTTGGCTATCCGACACTGATCATTTCTCATTTGTCGACCACCAAACTGGCCGTAGGCACGTTTCTTGACATGATGACCGCCGCTGCCCTTGCGGTGGCCGGTTTCGGCGTTTTGGGGTATGTCGCGCTCAGGAGTCTCCGCTTGCCGGTGCGCGCGTTTCTGACACCATTGATGCACGGCAATGTCGGCAACATTGGCCTGCCGATCACTCTGCTGGCGCTGGGTGATGCAGGTATGGCCTACACCATGGCGTTCGTGGTGGTGGTGCTGATCAGCATCTTTACCGTGGGCATGTGGATTCCCGCCGGAGAATTCTCAGCCAGGAAACTGGCGACGTCCCCGATTATTTACGCCGTGGGGTTCTCTCTGATCCTGATGGCGACCGGGCAAAGCCTGCCACAACCGGTCGCAAAGTCCTTTGACATCCTTGGTGGGTTGTCGATCCCTCTCATGCTGCTGACACTGGGGCATACTCTTGCGACGTTGCAAGTGAAAAGCCTGGGCCGTGCTGTTCTGCTGACAGCGTTGCATCTGGCGATGGCCGTTGCAATTGCCAGCGTTCTGATCTGGTTGTTTGGTTTTACGGGAGCGCAACGGGGTGCTCTGATCCTGTGTTGCCTGATGCCTTCATCCGTGGCGACTTATCTGTTTATCGACCAGCATGTTCCGGAATACGGGGCAGATGTGGCCGGGTATATTCTTGTCTCCACGCTCAGCACAATCCTGGTGCTGCCGTTTGCCTTGTCCTACTGGATCTGACGCAGCCCTATGCGCAGGGTCAGAAATCGCTAAACTGATGAATAATCGTATCAAACAATCTTGGTTTGCGAGTGCTTAATGGGCGACGAGACCTCGGCAAATGTACCTCCGCAATCCGGCGCCCGCGTGGTGCTGGCCTTAACGGCAATTTGCATGACGGTCGTGGGGTTTAACACCACTGCTGTGACCACCATCTTGCCCAACCTCAAGGCCGAGTTCGATTTGACCCCGTCAGGATTGCAATGGGTGATGGCCGCGTATTCCGTGACCAGCGCGACGCTTGTTTGCATCGTTAGCCGGTTGGGGGACATCACCGGCAAGATGGGTGTTTTTTTCGTTGGCATGGTTGTCTTTGCAATCGGGTCAGCCTCGGCCCTGTTTGCTCAGGATGGGGCCATGCTGCTCATCGGGCGCTGCGCGCAAGGTGCAGGCGCGGCGGCGTTGTTTGGCACCTCTTTGTCACTGTTGACGGCAGCCACGCCCGAGGAGCAGCGCGCCAGCGTCACCGGAATCTGGGGCGCGATTGTCGGACTGGCGATTGGTGTAGGGCCTATCGTCGGCGGCGCATTCGGTCACTATGTCAGTTGGCGCGCGGTCTTTGCAGCCGACCTGGCTCTGCTGGCTTTGGCCTTTGCCATCGGTCTGCATGTCAGAAAACGGAAATATGTTCCCGAAACCCGTCTTGCCGACGCAAAGTTCGATTATGCAGGGGCCGTTGCCATACTGTTTTTCCTCGGGCCATTGTCCTTTGCGCTCAGCAATGGGGAAAGCGGTGGGTGGACTTCGCCTCTGACGCTGGTGCCTCTGGGCGTGGCGGCCGTGTCGACAATTGCCCTTGTCATCGTATCCCGCCGCAGCGACGACCCCCTGATCGAGCTTCGGTACTTTCGCCATCCGCGTTATTTGATGGCCGCGGCGGGGATGTTCTTTACCGGCTTCACGCTGTTCTGCTTCTTTGTCTATTTCAATACATTCGTCCAATCGCCCGATGCTTTTGGGTATTCGTCCATCGATGCGGGGCTGGCGATTATGCCGCTCAGCCTCAGCATGTTTGTGATATCTGTCACCGCGCCCCGCTTTCTTGCCCCGTACAGCTTTCAGTGGCCGATCGCGATTGGCCTGGGGGCAATGGCCTGCGGGTTCCTGCTGCTGACGACAACCACGAACACCACGCATTTTTCCGAAATCTGGTGGAAGCTGCTGATCGTCGGGGTCGGGCTGGGCATCTGCTTTTCGCTGTTGCCTCGTCTGGGTCTGCGCCTGTTACCCGAGCAACATGTCGGGCAGGGTTCGGGGGTCATAAACGCCTGTCTCTATTTCGGAGCAACACTTGGCGCCGTGGTCGGAGGTCTGGCTGAAGCAATCACGAAACGCCGCGGTCTGTCCGAGGTGATCGACGCGTTGCCTGCCGGGTCAACCCAGCGCGAGGATCTGGCCCATGCGCTGACACATGGAGCGCCCAGCCAGATACAGCAATTGATCTCGGAGATGGATCCGGCAACGGGAAGTAAATTGGCGAAAGCCCTAAGGGATATGCAGGACAACGCCTTTAACAGTGCCATGATGGTTGCAGCGATCGCGGCGCTGGCCGGGATGACTCTGGCACTCATGCTATTGCGTGGACCAGTTCCCCCTCCCCACAGTGCAGCGGACTTGACGCGCAAACCGCGATAGCCTTGTCCCTAACCTCCGAGGTACACCCCTTTATGAGGACGAAAAAAGACCTTCTGATCGTGCAGCTTGCCCAGAAGTTCGTGAATGCGCCGCAATGTGTCTTCACGGTTGGTCCTGCTGTTCTCTGGTTCGTCCAGTGCAGCTTGTGACAACGAAGCGATCGAACCGCGCAATGCCGTTTCAATCAGATCCATGTCCTCGACCGATAGCTCGATCATGTCGTTGTACTGGGGCATGTCCGGGTCTCCGTGGAAGCTGGGCGTTGGTCACCCGGAGTGTAGCATCACTGAGCCTGTGCCCAAACGCATCTTGTCCGGTTTGTCCGGTGTCGCGTCCATAAGACACATGGAAGCTTACAAAAAAAGGCCGCCCCCAAGGGACGGCCTTTCGAATTCGAAACCAGTCAGACTTAGAAGCCCAGACCTTCGTATTTCTTTTTGAACTTCGACACGCGGCCGCCAGCGTCCATCAGGCGCGACGAGCCACCGGTCCATGCTGGATGCACGGAGGGGTCGATTTCCAGAGCCAGCTGATCGCCTTCGGCGCCCCAGGTGGACTTCATCTGAACCACGGTGCCATCGGTCATTTTGACGTCGATGACGTGATAATCGGGATGGATGTCTTTTTTCATCTTTCCGTTCCTTACGCTTCGGCGCCAGCCTTGGGCTTGTAGTTGGTGACTTCTGCGATACGCGCGGATTTACCACGGCGCGAGCGCAGATAGTACAGTTTGGCGCGGCGAACGCGGCCACGGCGGACAACGGTGATGCTGTCGATGTTGGTCGAATACAGCGGGAACACACGTTCCACGCCTTCGCCAAACGAAATCTTGCGAACGGTGAACGAACCGGCAATGCCATTGCCGTTGTTGCGCGCGATGCAGACGCCTTCATAGTTCTGCACACGGGTGCGCGACCCTTCGGTCACCTTATAGCCGACACGGATGGTGTCACCCGCTTTGAAGTCGGGGATGTCTTTCCCCAGGGCGGCAATCTGTTCCGCCTCAAGCTGTGCGATAAGATCCATCGCAGGTACTCCTATATGCTCGTGGTTGGTCCACGAAGTTTGGGCACGGCCTGAGAGCTCTTGGTCTTCACCGGGTCCTGCATGCAGCCCGCCAGAGGTCAGATCGAATGTTCCTTTGGTCTGGTTTGATCTGACACATCCCCGCCGAAGAAAGCCGAGCTTCAAGCCATGAATCAAACCAAAACACCGGAGTCGCAAATTGCGGCACCGGATTGCGGTCGTTTAAGGGTATTGTGTGCCGGGATCAAGGACAAATCGTATGGCGAAGCAGTGGGAATCCGCCTTTCGAAAATCCCACCGTTGCCACAGCAGTCAGATCAGGCATTCTGAAGGGAATTGAAAGAGCAGAAATTTCAGACAGGACCCCATGATGCGAATTGGACTTATGCTGACGATTGCAGCCGCTTTGCTTATGTCGTGTGGACGCGGCGGCCCGAAACCGCAGGTCGTGGAGCCCACGCCGGGCGTGGACAGGACAGCACCGTCCGTAATCTATCCTGATTTTGGTGACGCCGATCCACATGACTGGGAGGGCCGTCACCCTGGCTTGTATCCGATCCACGGGCTTGACGTCTCGCGCTGGCAGGGACCGATAGACTGGCGCACGGCCAAAGCTTCGGGCGTAAGCTTTGCGTTTCTGAAAGCAACCGAAGGCGGCGATGTGGCGGATCCATTATTCGACGACCACAGGCGCGGTGCTCAGGCAGCGGGCGTGCCGTGGGGGGCTTATCACTACTATTATTTCTGCCGATCGGCCCGGGAACAGGCACGTTGGTTCATTCAGAACGTCCCGAAAGGGGCAGATCTGCCGCATGTTCTTGACATGGAGTGGACGCCGCATTCCAAGACCTGCACGTTGCGGCCCGATGGCAGAACTGTCCGCGCCGAAGCGCAGCGCTTTTTGGACATTCTCGAACGGCATTATGGTCGGCGTCCGATTGTCTACACGACAGTGGATTTCTTTGCGGATACGGATATCGGGCGTTTGCCCAAAACCGAGTTCTGGTTGCGATCCGTCGCAGGCCATCCGCGTCAGGTCTATCCCCGCACGGTCTGGCGGTTTTGGCAATACACCGGCACCGGGCTGGTGCCGGGGGTTCAGGGTAGGGTGGACATCAACACGTTCAACGGCACCCCAGAGACTTGGGCCAGCTGGAAAGCGCGGCGCTAGTTTTGTGATGTTCCGTAGGTTTCGATAGTGCCGCCCCCGACCAGGTGGTCCAGCCGCCGTTCGCGTTCATCACCAAAGGCGTTTCGCACCCAGAACGACTCACCCGCGGTCAGTTCGCGCCGCTCGAAACCGCGTGCGCGTAGGCAGCGATCAACCTGATCGATTTCGCCCTGTTGCCGCAGCTCGTCCTGAAATGGCGCGGTGACGGCAGGCCCGATGATGATGCCCCAAAGCAGGATATTGGTTGCATAACCGCCGATTACGGCGCTGTTGCCGCCCTCGTCAGCTTCCTGAGAGCAGGAATCAACGGCAACCTTCGCAGAGTGCAGATTATGACCGGCTTGCGTCGGAACGGACATCCCAAGCGGTTTGGTGGTACAGGCGGAGGCAACCAATAAAGTGCCAAGCAGTAGCTTTTTCATAGTAACTTCAGTTTTACTTCTTTTTATCCCAAACCCCATGGAACCTAAGAGCGAATACATTGAGGTGTGATCAACTAAAACTGGCAATCTGACAAACCTAGAACCTTCGGCAACCCGGCCACATCATGCGGGCTTAGTCCTGAGATTCGGAGTTGGTTATGACATACTCTGCCCAGATATCAGGGCGCCGTTCGCGCGTGATTTCTTCTGCCATTTTATGGCGCCACCCCGCGATCCGGCCATGATGGCCCGACATCAGAATCTCGGGGATCGGGTGTCCTTTCCAATCTGCCGGACGGGTATATTGGGGGTGCTCCAGCAGACCCGAGGCAAAACTTTCCTCTTCGGTCGAAGCCTGATTTCCAAGAACTCCGGGAATCAGCCGTACTGTGGCATCAATCAGGGCTTGTGCCGCAATTTCGCCGCCGGTCATGACGAAATCACCCAACGACACCTCTTGCACGCCATAATGTTCCAAAACGCGCTCGTCCACGCCTTCAAAACGACCGCACAGAAGGGTAATGCCGTCACAACGGGCAAGATTCTGCATCATGCGCTGATCCATGCGGCGCCCGCGCGGGCTGAGGTAGATCAGCGGCCAGTTCCCTTGAACACCTGCCATCGCATGCTCGATCGCGTCACCCAGAACATCGGCCCGCAGAACCATTCCGGCGCCACCCCCGGCCGGGGTGTCATCAACGTTGCGATGTTTGCCTATACCGAACTGTCGCAGATCCACTGTTTCCAGTTGCCATAGCCCTTCCTGCAAGGCCTTGCCTGTCAGGCTTTCGCCAAGAACACCGGGAAAGGCGGACGGGAACAGAGTGATGATCTTGGTTTTCCAGACCCCGTGCAGGTCAGGACTCGGCGTCATCAGCTCGCGTGGTTTCAGGGCAGGACGGATTGCCTTACGGCCATGGGATCTGCTGGGTTTCTCTGTCATGTCTGGCGGGCCAGTTCGTTCTGTGCGGAGTGAATCAGTGCTTTCTTCTGGGCGATCATGGCGGTTTCGTCCAGCGAGGAACGGTTCAGAGCCAGGATTTCCAGCAGCACATCGTCGGAAAATGCAGGCGTGCTATGTGCAGGCCCGACAAGCTGTGCCGATTGTTCGGGCGGCAGGTTCAAAAATTCGGCCAACGGCGCACCTGCACCAAAGCGGTGGTTCTGCAACGCCTCCATCCATTCCGTTCGGACTGTGACAGACGGCAGCCGGTTCCTGACGGCGTCGGCGGTTTCCTGAAGGGATGGCAAATGGGCAAGGTCGGTCGAAAAAGTGTCCAAGTCCTGCACCATGCGTGATTTCTGCAAGTCATGGGCCCACAGGCTCCGCAGCCATTGATCGCGGTTGCGCAAGGACATGTAGATCGTGATGTCGGTCTTGTTGCCCAGGAACCGACGCCGAACGACGCTGACCAGAGTTTCCGCCAGTTCCGGTGCGGCCCCGTAACCTTCATGCTTATTCCTGCTGGGGCGCAAGCCTGCGAAGTTTTCTTCGCTCAGGATCAACCCCCGGTATGCACCGAAGTGCAGCTTGTCGAGAAACGCGTGCAGGTGACTCCCAAAACCCGCCAGGGTTGCATCCAGCCGATAAAGCGAATGACGCGTGGCCATCTCGCTTAAGCCGCAGTTGCGTGTTTTATAGGGAAGAACCAATGCGAAGCGGGGCCAGATCAGTTTCCGGTTTTCATGAAGGAAGGACTGTGCTGCGGTCATGCCTGTCTTGTGCAGGCCCAGATGCAACAGGACCCGACGCATCAGATCAGGCCTTCGGGCGGGTCGGCTACGATACGGCCTTGCTCCAAGTCCACTGTGGGTACAACTTGCATCGTGAAAGGTAGCAAAACCGTGGTTTTCAAGCCCGGCCCGTGCAATTCCAACAAGTCTGTCGCTCCATGGTTCTGCACGGATTTGACCTTGCCCAAAAGGGTGCCGCCGGTGTCATAGACGTCCAGCCCGATCAGATCGTTGTGGTAGAACTCGTCATCGGGCAGCGAAGGCAACTGGTCGCGCCTCGCAAAAAGGCGCAAACCATTCAGGGCATCCGCCTGTTCCTTGGTCTCAACGCCACCAAGGCGGGCCGCGAACCCGTTCTTGATCGTGCGCGTCAATACCACCGGATAACGTTCTTTGCCCGCTTCATCGGTCAGCGGCGAATAGGCCTCGATATCTTCGGGAACGGCGCAAAAACTCTTCAGTCGCACCTCACCTCGCACGCCATAAGACCCCGCAACTCTGCCGACGCAGATCAGATCACTCATTGGCTGCCCCTGTCGTCAAACATATCCCGTTTCTCCATTCGCCAAGCCCATTGCAGGCTTCGCGCTGGTTGTTGCGCTCAAAGAACACGCCTACAATAAAGGCGATCAGCAGCAGAATGGGAAGTCGTATCAATCCGAACATGAGGTCTTACCGTGTTTCGATCATCAGGCCCTGTGCCCGGTTTTCCCAGCCGACCTGTTCCAGTTCAGGCATGTCCGACATCTGCTCTGGCCTGCCAACACAGAAATAACCAATCAGACGCCAGGTCTCGGGAGCATTCAGATCGCGCATCATCTGGTCGGGATCCAGTATAGAAACCCAACCCAGCCCCAGCCCTTCCACGCGAAGTGAAAGCCAGAACAGGGTGATCGCGGACACGACAGAATAGCGCCGCATCTCGGGCATCGTACCGGCGCCAAGTCCCAGTCCCTTTTCGGTGCCGTCGTCGCAGAAGACGGCTAGCTGCACAGGCGCTTCTTGCATCCCGGACAGCTTCAGGCTGCTGTACAGCTGCGCCTTGTCACCCGAGTACCCAGCCAAAGCGTGGTCATTGGCGGTTCGAAAATTCTTCAGCGCTGCGGCCCGAGCCGCTTCGCTTTCGACGCGGATCACGCGCCAGGGTTCGCTGAGCCCCACCGAAGGGGCCAGTCGAAATGCGTCGAGGCAGCGCGCCAGCACTGCCTCGTCAATCGCCTCGGAGCGGAACCGGCGCACATCACGCCGGAGCCGCAACAACAGGTCGAACTGCGTGCGAAAATCGTCAGAAAAAGTTTGATCTTGCACGCGTCCGCCTGCTTATTCTTCTGCGGCGGCTTCTTCAGCCGGTGCAGCAGCCGCTTCAGCCGCCTTTGCCGCCTTTTCTTCCGCGCGCTCCTGGGCTTTCTTGCCCGGGGTGCCCTTGTTGGGGTTGTTGCGCTCTGCCTTATCTTTGGCACCGGCTGCTTCCAGCATACGAGCGATACGGTCGGTGGGCTGTGCGCCCTGATCCAGCCAGTACTGGATGCGCTCCATGTTCATTTTCACGCGCTCTTCGCTGTCTTTCGGCAGCAGCGGGTTGTAGGTGCCCAGTTTCTCGATGAAACGGCCATCGCGAGGCATACGGCTGTCAGCCGCAACGATGCGATAGAAGGGACGTTTTTTCGAGCCGCCGCGGGCGAGACGAATTTTCATTGCCATGGTGGTATCTCCTTTGAATGGCGTATCCGGCGTGGGTGCCGGTTAGTTCTGGTGTTTGTTGAACCGGAGGTTCACTCTTGATGCTTCCGGTGGTGTCGGATGACTTCCTGAATGATGAAGTTCAGGAAAGCCTTGGCGAAGTCGGGATCCAGATCGGCTTCATTCGCCAGGTCTTCTAACCGTGCGATCTGCGCAGCTTCGCGCGAGGGATCGGACGGGGGAAGGTCGTGTGCGGCCTTGAGCTTGCCAACGGCCTGCGTGTGCTTGAACCGCTCGCCCAGCGTATAGACGAGGATCGCGTCCAGTCGGTCGATGCTTTCGCGATGCTCTTTCAACAGCGTGGCAGCCTGTGTCACGGGGTTGGTCATTGGCCGGTCCTCTCGGTGGTCAAGTCTATCTGCGGGTGGCGCCAGATCTGAGCGTGCTTGCCCAGAAGTTCGGCATTCTCAAGCTCAAGCGTGGCACCAAGCCGTTCAGCCAAGGCGCGCGAACGATCATTGGCATGAGCTATGTATGAGATCACGCCGTTCAGGCCCTGATGTCGTGCAGCGTACGCGCGCGCAGCCTGGGCGGCTTCAAAGGCCAGCCCTTTACCTTCGGCTTCTTCCAGCAAGGTCCAGCCCAATTCCGGTTCCGCCCAGCCCGGCACGTAGATCATTCCGGCCCAGCCAACGAATGCCCCGCCAGCCTTTTCGGTCAGGTGCCAAAGGCCATAACCTCGCAGCGCCCAATGACCCAGTCGGTTCGACAATGAGTTCCAACATTCGAACGCATCCCTGGGGCCACCCACCATATGGCTGCGCTCGGTTGCGAAGAACACGGTCATCGCGGGCAGGTCATCCAGATGCGGGGCGCGCAGGATCAGGCGTTCGGTTTCAATGGTGGGGATGGTGAAAGAGGTCATGCGTAAGCCTCCATTCCGCCATTCACCAGATCCGAGGGTGCCGGGTGCCGCCAGATTTCGGACTTTCCGAACTTGGGGTGGTCATAGTGATACTCGAACTGCGCGCCCAGACGCTTGGCCACGGCCTTGCTGGCGTGATTGTCCAGGTCGATCAGTGAGATCGCGGTTTCCCAACTCAATACATCATAGGCATAGGTGCGTGCAGTCTGCGCGGCCTCGGTCGCATAACCTTTGCCGGTGGCATTGTTCAACAGAGTCCAACCTATCTCGGGTTCCGGCCAGCCTTCTGGAAACCAAAGTCCGATCCGCCCGACATAGGTGCCGGTGTCCTTTTCATCGACGCTCCAATACCCATAGCCGCGCATGGCCCAGTGACCCAGCAGCGAGGCAACCACCCGCCATACCTCATCCTTGCGCAGAGGACCGCCGACGAACTTCGCGGCTTCGCTGGCAAAGAAGGCAGTGTCCGCGTTGACATCAGCCTCGGACGGCGCGCGCATGATCAGGCGTTCGGTTTCCAGCGTCGGGATTGGCATCGCGAATGTCATTCCTGCCCCTCGCTGTACCGCCAGACATGCTGGGTTGGTCCAAAGGCGCTTTCTGCATTGGCATCACGCGCTGCGCCCAGTCGTTGTGCAAGCGCGTTCGAACGGGTGTTGGATTGCGAAACGTAGCTTACAAACTGCCCGGATCCGAGCAGGTCAAATCCGAAATCACGTACGGCGGCGCATGCCTCGGTGGCATAGCCCTGCATGCGGTGTTCAGCGCTGAACATATAGCCAAGTTCCGGTTCGTGATCGTCCCATTCCAGGCCCAGAACGACGAAGCCAATTGCGCGATCATCACTCTTTAGCGTGACCGAGAACAGCCCGTGACCATGCAGAAGCCAGCCCGAGGTATAATAGGAAAACTCGGTCCACGCGTCTTGCGCGGTATCACCAAAGCTGTCGTTGCAGATCGACGTCCACATCGGCAGGTCGTCCAGGGTGGGCACACGCAGAACCAGCCGCCGGGTCTGAATGACCGGCATGGCTGCGCGATATTGCGCTGCTGCCATCGCCGCCTTTCCGGACGGGGGCTGGGTGCAGCGTGCTGGCGTCACTTTTTCTTTCCGAACCCGCTTAGGCCCTGTGGCAGACCCATGCCGCCCGCCAGACCGGGCATCTTGCCGCCCATGGCCTTGGCCGCCTGCTCCAACGCCTTGGGATCCATTCCTGCGGCCATGTCCTCGGGGCTGGGGCCGCCTTTGCCGAACATGCCTTTCATGGCCTGTTTCAGCATTTTGCCTTTGCCCATCTTGCCCATCTTCTTCATCATGTCCGACATCTGCCGGTGCATCTTGAGCAGCTTGTTGAGATCGCTGACCTCCATCCCGGAACCCGCCGCGATGCGCTTTTTGCGGCTGGCTTGCAGCAGTTGCGGGTTGGCACGTTCGCGCTTGGTCATGGATTGGATCATGGCGATCTGCTGGCGCAGAATCCTGTCGTCCAGTCCGGCCTGATCCATCTGTTTGGCCATCTTGCCCATGCCCGGCATCATGCCCATCATGCCCTGCATGCCACCCATCTGGATCATCTGTTCCAGCTGCATTTTCAGGTCGTTCATGTTGAACTGACCCTTGACCATGCGCTTCATCATGCGCTCGGTCTGTTCCATCTCCATCGTTTCCTGGGCTTTTTCGACCAGGGCAACAATGTCGCCCATGCCCAGAATACGACCGGCAATCCGGTCCGGCTCGAAAGTTTCGAGCGCGTCCATCTTCTCGCCCAGACCGACAAAGCGGATCGGTTTGCCGGTCACGGCGCGCATCGACAGTGCCGCACCGCCGCGCCCGTCACCGTCCATCCGTGTCAGGACCACGCCCGAGATACCGACCTTGGCGTCAAACTCCTCGGCCACCTCGACGGCGACCTGACCAGTCAGGCCGTCGACAACCAGCAGCGTCTCACGCGGGTCGACCACGTTGCGGACCTGCTCGACCTCGTTCATCAGAACCTCGTCGATATGCAGACGACCCGCGGTATCCAGCATATAGACGTCGTAGCCGCCCAGCGTCGCCTGTTGCTTGGCGCGCTTGGCAATGTCTACCGGTTTCTGGCCCGGCACGATCGGCAGAGTGTCTACACCAACCTGCGTGCCCAGAACGGCCAACTGATCCATCGCCGCCGGGCGATAGACGTCCAGCGAGGCCATCAGGACCTTCTTGCCCTCTTTCTCTTTCAGGCGTTTGGCAAGCTTGCCGGTGGTCGTCGTTTTACCAGAGCCCTGCAAGCCGACCATCAGGATCGGCGCGGGCGGGTTGTCGATCTTCAGCGCACCCGGGTCTTCCTCGCCACGCAGGGTGTCAACCAAAGCGTCATGCACGATCTTGACGACCTGCTGGCCGGGTGTGATCGACTTGGTGACAGCCTGACCGGTCGCCTGTTCCTGCACCTTCTTGACGAATTCCCTTGCAACCGGCAGCGAGACGTCAGCCTCCAGCAGGGCAACCCGCACTTCGCGCAGGGCGGTTTTGACGTCTTCCTCGGACAGGGCGCCCTGTTTGGTCAGCCGGTCGAAGACACCAGAGAGGCGTTCGGATAGATTTTCAAACATGCCTTCGGCCTCCTTAGCCGGTTATCTCATGGCGCTTCTTAGATAAGAAACACCGGTTAAATGCACAATTGCCCCCACGGGCGAAACTCGCTGGTGGGGGGCGATCCCTGAACGACTCAAGGGACCGGAAGATCAGACGCTTCCGGATGTTGGGGCGTCATCTACGCCGATGGACTGCCCGAGTCAAGGTGGGCCCTAGGTAAACGCACCGCGCGTGGTGTAATCTGGATGGACCAAGTCCAGGGGCGCTATGAAGGACAATCTTCCGCAAAGAACGAACGAGTATGTCGGACAAGTCACCAACACAGACATCTGGTCCAGTTTCGATATCCGTCCAGACGATATCTTTGTCTGCACACCGCCCAAGTGTGGAACAACATGGACGCAGACGCTGGTTCGGATGCTGATCACCGGTAGAGCGGATCCTGCAGTTTATGACAACAAGGTCTCGCCATGGTTGGACGCTGGATTCAGGGATCAGGAAGAACAAGCCTCTCAATTGGAGGCGCAGACGCATCGGCGCTGCATCAAGACTCATACGCCTTTGGACGGGATCACTTATTCACCAGATGCGACTTATCTTGTGGTGCATCGCCACCCGGTTGACGTGCATTTCTCGCTTCGAAATCATGTTGCCAATATGAAGGAAGACTGGCTGGACTATCTGTTTCCCGATGATTTGTCCGAGGCGTTTGCGATGTTTCTGGAACGGCCCGCATCGTCCAGGGGCACGGATGATCTGACTCTCAGATCGATCATTCATCACTTTCGATCCTTCTGGGGTTACCGGCAGCTGCCCAATATTCACTTTCTGCACTATGCAGAACTCAGTCGTGACCTGCCGGGTCAGGTGGCCCGGATAGCCCGGATTTCAGATATCAATATCGATCCAAAACTGGTCAACGACATCGCCGAGGCAGGCAGCTTCGGTTCGATGAAAAACAATGCCGAACGCGCGGCACAAGCGCCGGGCTTCCAAACTGTCTTCCACGACTACGCGCAGTTCTTTGCCTCAGGAACCAGCGAGAAATGGGAAGGCAAGTTAACGGCGGAAGACATGGGGCGTTACGGTGCATGTATGTCCGAGTTAGTTTCACCCGAGGAACGCTTGTGGCTGGAACGCGGCTTGGCCCCTTAACCCGCCCCGACTTCACGACGGTCTTGCCCGAGCTTCGATGGAAGCCAGTCATTTACGGCATCAGCCAACCGATGAGAACCAGACCCGCTGGAAAATGCTTCGACAATGGGATGGCGACCGGCGCTCATCCCTTTCTCAAGAACAAGGACCGGGCGATACAGCGTCGAGGTGCCGTTTTTGCCGCGGGATGTCGTGCTTTCGACTTCAGCGTGGGACAGGTTGGACAGCGTGTGTTCAACCGCTTCATAGCCAAAGACGGATTGGCGGCGGATCAGGATACTGTCCTTCCTCCTGTCCAGAATGATCTGAACCCGTCTTACAAAAGCGCAAAAGGCACAAAAGCCAAGACCGCCTCCGCCCAGGGCGAAGATCAGGCCGAACCAGATGCCTTCGCCGCCCGTGCTCATCAGGAAAATACCGGAACCGACAAAGGCCAGAATGAAAATGACCAGCATGATACCGATGAACCAGGGCGTATTGGCGATGATCAGTTGGTTCGGGGTGTCTCGGGTCACTTTCATGGCGGTATGCTAGCACCGTTCCAACACCCTGTTCCAGTTTGATTTGCCCGCGCCTTGCGCGAATGGAATCGCAAACAGGCAGGCACCAAGACCGCATCTCCTTGATTTCAGGCAGAGCGGGTGCCGGGGTCACCTCCACGTGCAGCAAGCCAGTCATTGACCGTGCCGGTGATGCGTTCGGCACAGGTTCCGGTCGAAAAAGCTTGGATGATCGGATGACGACCCGCACTCATACCCTTGTCCAGCAACAGAACTGGACGATGACGGCTTGCGAACAACCATGCGGGCTTGTTCAGTATGGTTTCAACTTCTGCATGGGACAGGTCGGACAGAGCGTGCTCTATAGCTGCATATCCGAAGATGGATTTCTGACGGATCACCAACGTGCCCTTGGTCCGGTCAAATATTACCTGAACGCGCCTCACCAGCAGGTGAAAGCTCCATAAACCCATAGCGCCACCAAAGATGATCATGCTCAACCCGTACCAGAAAGCCGACCCGCCAGCCCATGTCAGCAAAAGGCCAAGCGCTGCAAAAATCAGGGTATTCAAAGCAAACAGAATTCCGAAGAACCAGGGGGTATCGCTGAGGATCAGCTGTTGGGGTGTGTTGCGCGCGACTTTCATTCGGACAGGCTATCACCCGGGCGATTGTATGTCCCGCGCTTGAATTCCAAGCCTTGGTGCGCGATGAGCAGTTTAAACAGGAGGGTTTCGTGGACGCTTCATCCGCCTATCAGGACACACTGCCGCTGAGCTCCGACGCATTGTTGACGCGGATGGATGGCTGGGGCTTGACCTATCGCCTGCATACCCATGCGCCTTTGCGTACGGTTGAGGATGCCAAGGCGGTTGAAGACCAGTTCATGGTGCCGGGAGAGTACGCGCTTCGGGTCAAGAACCTGTATCTTCGCGACAAGAAAAAGCGCAACTATCTGGTGACCTTGGAGCAAAGCCGCGAGATTGATCTTAAGGCGCTGGGGGCCGAGCTGGGCATTGGCAACCTGTCCTTTGGCTCGGCGGACCGTCTGTTCCAGAACCTAGGCATACGTCCCGGCGCGGTCAGCCCGCTGGCGATGATCAACGGAGTTCAGAATGATGTACGGTTCTTCATGGATGCGGCGGCAAAACAGGCCGAGTTGATTTACATGCACCCCCTTGTCAACGACCGCACCGTGGCCCTGAAGCGGGCAGATATGATGGCCTTCTTCGATCGCATCGGGTGCGAGGTCACCTGGTTGCCCTGATTATATCAGCGCCTCTTTCAGTGCGGCGGCAACATGCGCGGCTGACGGGTTGACGAACAGGTGTCCGTCAGCTTCGAACACCGGATCGTCCAGGTGGTTCGGAAAAGCCAGTGGAAGCTCGGTACAGGCCAGCAGAATCGCGGTTCCGGGGCTGGCGTACTTGTCGCAAAAGGCCAGTAGTCGGGCCCGGGCCGCGTCGGATGCGCCGCCGTAGAAGTCACTGTCGATCATGGCCTGCATCTCGGAAATCTCGGGTTCGGGCAACCGTTCATTTGCGGCAATGCCTTCGGCGTCCAGACGATCCGCATAGTTGGTGGCCTGCATCGTCACGGCTGTTCCCAAGACCAGAGCCTTGGACGCGCCAGTTCCTGCAGTGGCTTCGGCGGTCGCGTCAAAGATGCTGAGGATTGGCATCGAGACACCCTGCCGTATCGCGTGTAGCCGCGCATGGGGGGTGTTGGACGCGATGATGCCGAAATCGCACCCGGCGCGTTCGAGAGTCAGCAGGGCGTCGCGGAACACCGCGTCAAAATCCGCCCAGCTTGCCTCATCCCCGACAGCACCACGAAGGGCACGTGTCCTGGCCTGCGTGACGGATTCGATGGTCATCGGAGGGATTGGCAAAGGCGAGCCGTGACCACGTTCAGCGAAATAACGCCCGGCCCCTTCGGCAATGGCCCTGTAATAGTCGACGGTCGAGGCCCAGCCCACGCCACCCAGAATACCTATTTTTTTCATGCGCCCCGTCCAGTCTGCCTGTTTGCTAACCGGCAGACTGGACGTTTCAACGCCTATTGACCAGAGGCGATCAGGCTGCAAGCTCCGCCACTGCCTTGCGGGCATTCTCCAGCGCCGCATCCGGGTTTGCGGCCATCTGATCCGCGGCGATGACGTCGACGTCGTGAATGCCGATAAAACCCAGAACGTGGCGCGCGAAATTGGTCGCGAAATCAGATTCGGACCCGACAGGAACACCGCCCGATGCGATGGTCAGAATGGCACGCTTCCCTTCCAGCAGGCCTTTGGGGCCGTTTTCCGTGTAGGAAAAGGTCAGACCCGCGCGGGCAACCAGGTCTATCCACGCCTTGAACGCCGCGGGGACCGAGAAGTTATAGATCGGCAGGCCGATGACGATGGTGTCGGCGTCTTGCAATTCGGAAACCAGTTCGTCCGACAGGGCCAGCCGGTCGCGCTGTACGTCGTCGCGCTGGTCGGCGGGGGTAAAATTGGCGGCGATCCAGTCTTCCGTCAGCAGGGGCAAGGGGGTGGCCAGATCACGACGGATGATGCGTTCTGCGCCCAGTTGCTTGACCACGCGGTCGGACAGATCGCGGGTGGTCGAATTCACGCGGCGGGCAGAAGAGTCGATATGAAGGATAGTTGTAGCCATTGTTCAGGTCCTTTGGGTCACGGGAATCTTGTCCTGCCGCCAATATGATTATTGCGTTTGCGAACGAAACTCGGATACATCAACAGTTATTGTTGGAAATTGCACAGTGATGACATTGCCATGGACAATTGGGATGAAGTGAGAACCGCCTATCAGGTGGCACGCATGGGTACGGTCAGCGGCGCGGCAGAGGTTCTGGGTGTTCACCATGCCACCGTGATCCGTCACATCGATGCGATCGAGTCGCGGTTGGGTGTCAAACTGTTTCAGCGTCATGCGCGGGGATACACACCGACCGAAGCAGGCGACGATCTGCTGCGTGTGGCGCAGGCTACCGAGGATCAGTTCAATCAGCTTGTCGGCCGGATGAAGGGTCGCGGAGACGACGTCTCGGGTGAATTGGTCGTGACATCTCTGGGGTCTCTTGCGCCGTTGGTCGTGCCAACGCTCACCGCGTTTCAAAAGATGCATCCGGACCTGATCGTGCGATACCTGACCGGCGACCGGCTGTTCCGGCTGGAATATGGCGAGGCGCATGTGGCGATCCGCGCCGGATCGGCCCCCGATCAACCCGACAATGTTGTCCAACCGTTCCGGCAAGAGGAAGTCGGCCTTTATGCCAGTACCTCGTACATCAAACGGTTCGGCAGGCCATCCGGCATCGAGGATTTCGGAAACTATCACTTCGTCAGTTCTGACGATGAGACCAGCCGCGCGCCGTTCACCCGCTGGTTGCGCGCGACGGTACCTGCCGATCGCATCACCTTCCGCTGTACAAACAACTTCTGCATGCGCGAGGCCGTTCTGGCCGGTGCAGGCATCGGTTTCATGGCCCGTTGGGAGGCCGCCCGCCACGACAATCTGGTCGAGGTGATTGATCCGCTCCCGGAATGGTTCGGCAATCTTTGGCTGGTGACCCACGTGGATTTGCATCGCACCACCAAGGTGCAGGCGTTCCTGAGCTATCTGAAAGAAGAAGCCAAAGGCTGGCAGCCATGAATCCGCAGATGCGTGGCCATCTGGCCATGCTGACCTTCTCAGCCCTTGTTGCGGGCAGCTTTTCGCTGGGGTCCATGATCGCCAACGAGATTGCCCCGGCCGCTCTGAACGCGGTGCGCTTTGCGATTGCCGCTGCGGTGATTGGTTTGGCCGCACTTGCAACAACCGGCCTGCCACGCAGCGCCGCGCAGGCGCCTTGGCGTTATCTGGTACTTGGGGGTCTATTCGCCACCTATTTCGTCCTGATGTTTTATGGGCTGCAAACCGCCCCGCCTGTCAGTGCGGCCGCGGTATTCACTTTGACACCAGTTGTTTCTGCCATGGCGGGGTGGGTCTTGTTGCGCCAGATCACAACGCCGCGCATGGCGCTGGCACTGACCATCGGTGCGGTGGGCGCGCTGTGGGTGATCTTTCGGGCCGACTGGCAGATGTTCCGTGCCTTTGAAATCGGTGGGGGCGAGATCATCTATTTCTGGGGCTGCGTCGCCCACGCGATTTATACGCCCATGATCCGCAAGCTGAACCGAGGAGAGCCCGCCGTGGTCTTTACCTTTGGTACGCTGGTCGCCGGGTGCCTTTTGTTGGTCGTGCTCGGCTGGTCTGACCTGATGGCAACCGATTGGGCTGCGCTTCCGGCCATTGTCTGGATCGGCTTGTTCTATATTTCGTTCTTTGCAACGGCAGCCAGCTTCGTGCTGGTGCAGTTTTCTTCCCTGCGGCTGCCGTCGGCCAAGGTCATGGCCTATACCTACCTGGTTCCCAGCTGGGTCATTCTGTGGGAGATTGCGCTGGGCAAAGGCGTGCCACCCGGTTTGATCCTGGGTGGTGTGGCGCTGACAATCATCGCTTTGCTTATGCTGTTGAAAGAGGAAATCCCGCCCTCGGTGCCAGTTCGCCGCGTCATGGAATAAGGCCCATCTTCGCGGGCGGAACCGGGCGAATCCAAGATACATCCCAGAGATAGTTTTTGTTGAGCCAGATCAAGGCGCCCTGGCGGCACCTCCATTAGCTTCGTCAGCAAGCTAAAGGAGGAGATTATGTTCAAACACATCATGTTGCCGATTGACCGGCATCTACCGCCCGAGGTTCGCAAAGCGGCCGATGTCGCTGCACAAGTTGCAAAATGGCAGGGGGCTAAAATTACTCTGGTCAGCGTCACCGGGGCCCATATGGGTGAATCCTCGGAAACCGAAGCTGAGATCGACAAGGAACTGGCGGAGTTCACCGAACAGTTGGCTGCTGAGAGTGGATCCGACGTTTCCATGCGCAAGGTGCATTCGGTCGACGTCGCCGCCGAAGTGGACAGCGATCTGACCCGTGCTGCAGAAGAGATTGGCGCAGATCTGGTCATTGTCGGCACCCACGCACCCCGGATCACCGACTACATCTTCTCAAGCCACGCCGGTTATCTGGCGAAACACGCCAGCATGTCGGTTTTTGTGGTGCGTTAGGCCTCGTCCGACCTCGGCAGTTCAATTTCCAGAAACCGTTCGAACGCGTCCAGATTGACGGGCTCGAATTGCCCGAACCCCTGCATCCAGACCGAAGCGGCGCGCAAGGCGTCAGGTTCGAGTTTGCACCACTTTACCCGCCCGCGTTTTTCCTGACTGATCAGACCTGCCTTGGTCAGTATCACCAGATGTTTGGAAATCGCGGCCAGCGACATCTCGAACGGTTCGGCCACATCTGTCACGGCCATATCATCCTCCAGCAGCATCGCCAGGATAGCGCGGCGGGTGGGGTCGGCGAGGGCTGCAAAGACTGTGTCGAGATCGTTGGACATGTGTCCGCTCAACCATAGCCGTCGGGATTGGTCAACCATTTGGTTGAATATGGAGATTCAGGGCTCTGGCGGCGCAGCGGTGGCCATCGGAGCGATTGGCGTGCCTTGGGTCTTCTGGAAAATATAACTTTTTCAAAATGTTAAGGTGCGTCAATCAGGGCGTTCTAGGTCGTTGACTCTGCGCCTTTCGCGCCTTAGCACCATGCCCAAGACTGTACGAGGGAAACGCCCGTGACCGATGATGACCAAAAGCAGCGGATGGCGCAGCTGGAGGCCAAGATCGAGGCGGCGAAAAAGGCCAAGGCGCCAAAACCTCGTGCGGACGCTGACGTGTCCGGGGGCGAGCTTGCCTGGAGGATGGTCATTGAAATGGTTTCCGGTCTCGGGATCGGATTTGGCATCGGATACGGGCTGGATAGCCTGCTCGGGACGATCCCGATCTTTTTGGTGCTGTTCACATTGCTGGGCCTTGTCGCGGGCGTGAAGGTTATGCTCCGCAGCGCACAACAGGCCCAAGAGAAACAAACGGCGGCATCGGCGGCCGAGAAGGACGAGAGGGACTGAACGTGGCAACTGAGACCACCGCAGCAGAAGGCAGCAGCCTGGTATTCCACCCGATGGATCAGTTCATCGTCAAGCCGCTGTTCGGCGACGGTGCGATAGGCATGTTCACGGTCACCAACGTGACTCTGTGGTTGTTCTTTGCAGTGCTGGCCGTAACAGCTCTGCTGGTTCTGCCTACATCCAAACGTGCCATTGTGCCGACGCGTATGCAGTCGGTGGCGGAACTGGCCTATGGCTTCATCTACAAGATGCTGGAAGACATTTGCGGCAAGGAAGGCGTCAAGTACTTCCCTTATGTCATGACCCTGTTCATGTTCATCGTGACCGCGAACTTCCTGGGTCTGATCCCGACCTCGTTCACCACGACATCGCACTTCGCCGTGACCATCCCGCTGGCGCTGGCCGTGTTCCTGACTGTGACCATTTTGGGTTTCGTCAAGAACGGCGCCGGGTTCCTGGGTTTGTTCTGGGTGTCCAGCGCGCCGCTGGCGCTGCGCCCGATCCTGGCAATCATCGAGCTGATCTCGTACTTCGTGCGTCCGGTCAGCCACTCCATTCGTCTTGCCGGTAACGTCATGGCGGGCCACGCGGTGATCAAGGTTTTCGCAGGCTTCGCCGCGATTGCCGTGATTTCGCCCGTGTCGGTTCTGGCGATCACCGCAATGTACGGCCTTGAGGTCCTGGTGGCCTTCATTCAGGCCTACGTATTCACCATTCTGACCTGTGTATACCTGAAGGATGCGCTGCATCCGTCGCACTAAGGTCCGATACCCAAACATCGAAACTTCCAATTCGTAAGGAGAAACATCATGGAAGGCGATCTCGCACACATCGGCGCAGGCCTGGCAGCAATCGGTTCCGGCGCAGCCGCAATCGGGGTGGGCAACGTAGCAGGCAACTTCCTGGCCGGCGCCCTGCGCAACCCTTCGGCGGCTGCTTCGCAGACCGCAACCCTGTTCATCGGTATCGCATTCGCAGAAGCCCTGGGGATCTTCGCATTCCTGGTCTCGCTGCTGCTGATGTTCGCCGTCTAATCTGCGGAACCTGATCCTTACGCGCAGGTGGGCCCAAGCCATAGCGGCCCATCTGTTGTAAAGACAACGTTCCGACGGAGGACATCATGGCGACTGAACCCATTTCAGAAGAAGTAGTTGGCTCGTGCGTCGACTCGCATGGCTCTGCCATCGGGATGCCACAGCTCTGCTTCGATTGGTTCCCCAACCAGATTTTCTGGCTGGTCATTACGCTGGTCGTCATCTTTCTGGTCCTGTCCCGCGTGGCCCTGCCGCGCATCGCGGCAATCCTGGCGGAACGTCAGGGGACCATTACAAATGACCTGGCTGCGGCCGAAGATCTGAAGGCCAAAGCGGTCGAGGCCGAAGAGGCCTATAACAAGGCGCTGGCCGATGCCCGTGCCGAAGCGCAGCGGATCGCTGCCGAAGCACGCGCCGAAATCCAGTCTGGTCTGGATGTCGCGATTGCAAAGGCGGACGCGGAAATCGCTGCAAAGGCGGCTGAATCGGAAAAGGCGATTGCCGTAATCCGTGTCGGTGCGCTGGAAAGCATTCAGGTGGTTGCCAAGGATACGGCGGCTGAACTGGTAACTGCGCTGGGCGGCGAAGCGGAAGCTGATGCTATTGCCAGTGCTGTTGACGCGCAGACGAAAGGATAAGCGACATGCGGAACACTCTTGCTCTTGTCCTGACCGTTGGTGCAGCCAGCCCGGCCTTTGCCGCAAGCGGCCCGTTTTTCTCGCTTGGCAATACCGACTTTGTCGTCCTTCTGGGCTTCATCGTCTTCATCGCGGTCCTGTTTTACTTCAAGGTCCCCGGTATGATCGGCGGTGCGCTGGACAACCGTGCCGAAGGCATCAAATCCGAACTGGACGAAGCCCGTGCGCTGCATGAAGAAGCACGCACTTTGCTGGCCTCTTACGAGCGCAAGCAGCGTGAAGTTCAGGGGCAGGCCGATGCGATTGTTGCAGCAGCGAAGGAAGACGCGGCTTTGGCAGCAGAACAGGCGAAAGTTGACTTGGAAAAGTCGATCGAGCGTCGTCTTGCGGCTGCTCAGGACCAGATCGCTTCGGCTGAAGCATCTGCAGTGAAGGAAGTGCGTGATCAGGCCGTTTCGGTTGCGGTTTCCGCGGCAAGCTCGGTTCTGGCGAAGCAAATGACCGCAGCGCAGGCCAACAAGCTGATCGATGCATCGATTGCAGATGTAGGTGCCAAGCTGCACTGAAGGGTGACCCCGACAGACAAATGAAACAGACGACCCGAGAGCTTTTGGCTGTCGGGTCTTTTGTTTTTGGCCCGCTTCTGTTTCTGTTGTTCGAAACACTCCGAATCCTACGACCTGCCGGGGATCAGGTTGATAGGAGCGCTCCGCTGGGGGCGTGACAATAGCAGGGAAAGACAGGCGGTGTCAGGCAACGCAGTTTCGATGAATATTGTCGGCGTCGTCCGAAATGGCGGGTCGGCGCTGATCGACACGATCAACAGGATCGAAAACCTGTCCGCGCAGTTGCGCCGGTTCACTGTCACCATTGCGACGAACGACAACACGGACGGTACGGATCAAGTGTTGTCCGACTATGCGGGTCAAAGCAGGCATGTCGATATCATGCGACTGGATGGTCTAGCGTCAGAATTGCCAAACCGGGTCGAGCGCATCACGGCGGCCAGGAACGCAGTTCTCAAAAAACTCGAGGACCAAGACAGGGACCTGGAGTTGACACTGGTGTTGGATATGGGTGGTCCGAATACCTGCCTGGATGCTCAGGCAGTTCTGGCAGCAGCGCAGCGGGTCGCCCCGTTGTGGGAAGGTGTTTTCGCCAACCCCAAACCAGCGTATGACGATATCTACGCGCTGCGATGCCCTGGCTGGTGTGATGAAGACGTGTGGCAACGCATTCAAAGCACGCGCAGGCCGCTGTTCGGGCGTCATAAATGGCGCCGGTCTGTTATGAAGTCCGCTGTTTTTGACCGCCAGTTTCACATTCCTGCCGATACGCCCCTGATCCCGGTCGACAGCGCTTTCGGAGGTGCTGGGTTGTATAAATCCCGCGCGCTGCGGGGATTGCGCTATTCTTGCCGGGACGAAAAAGGCCGACAAGTGTGCGAACATGTTATGCTGCACAAACATCTGAGGGATCGCGGTGCAAGGCTGTTCATCGACCCGGCCCTGACAACACTGGCCGCTGAGGACCGTCTGGGAGAAGGCAGCGGGGCTCCGTTTCCCCGACATCTGCTTCCAGCCGCGTCAGGCGCCGCCTAGTCCCGGCCTTGCCCTGCTCTGTCTGAATTATCAGGACGGCCCTTAGGTCCGCCCGGTTTCGTGTTGCAGCCTTTGTTGCGCAATAGCTTCGTTCCGATCGGTCTTTTGTTGGTCCGCCATACAGCGTTCCACAAAGTCCAAATGGCGTTCAATTGCATTTCGTGCAGCCAAAGGATCACGCTGTTGCAGAGCCACATTGATGGCGCGGTGCTGATCCAGGATGGCCTCGCGGGTGGCGCGCTGACGGAACATGGTCTGGCGATTGTAGAACACCCCCTGCACCAGCAGGTCATACATCGACCGCATCATATGCAGCATCACCACATTGTGGCTGGCCTCGATGATGGCCATGTGGAATTCGGCATCCAGCTGCGCCTCGTCATTCGCAGCGTTTCGGTTGTGGGCCGCCTGCATCTTGTCAAAGATCGCTTGAACGACCTTAAGGTCGCTGTCTGATCCCATCCGCGCGGCCCGTTCGGCCGCCAGCCCTTCCATGTCACGGCGAAAGGACAGATAGTCGAATACGGCTTCCTCATGGCTGCCGAACAAACGGATCAGCGCAGGGGAAAAGGCAGAGCCCAGAACCTCGGCCACATAGATCCCGGATCCGGCTTTCGCGGTTAAAAGCCCCTGTTCCTGAAGTTCGGAAATTGCATCACGCAAGGACGGGCGCGAAACGCCCATGCGCTCTGCCAACTCTCGCTCTGATGGCAGGCGCTCTCCAGGGCGCAGGATGCCACGCAGGATCAGAAGCTCGATCTGGCGAACGACTGCGAGCGACAGTTTTTCCGTCTGAACTTTGTGAAAAGGCATCTCATCTTCCGAAATTGGTCAATTCATTTGACCATGGACGCCGGTGCTGTTCAAGAATCCCCGGTCACATCCGCCGAAAAATAAGGTCAGCAATATTGACTTTAATGTGAGAGGGCATAGGCTGCGCCGAATTGAGATCGGAGGAACCTCATGTCCCATCACCCTTTGTTTGCCACTCGGGCCTCGCGGATGAAAGCGTCAGAGATTCGCGAACTGCTGAAGCTGCTCGACCAACCCGGCATCATTTCCTTTGCCGGTGGGATTCCTGATCCCGCCCTGTTTCCCGCCGATGCATTTGCACAGGCGTTTCAGCAGGCCCTGGGGCGGGATATGCAAGCGCAGGCGCTGCAATACTCGGTCAGCGAAGGCTATGTCCCATTACGGCAGTGGCTGGTGCAGCACATGCACGAAATCGGGGTGGAGTGTGACATCGACAACATCCTGATCACCTCGGGCTCACAGCAGGCGCTGGACTATCTGGGCAAGCTGTTCCTGTCCCCCGGCGATACGGCCCTGGTTGGGTGGCCCACTTATCTGGGTGCGCTGGCGGCATTCAACGCCTATGAGCCGCGCTTTGACCGGCTCAATGGCAACCAAGGGGCGGACGAATACAAGGCCGCAGCAGGCGAAGGCACTGTGAAGTTCGCCTATCTGTCAGCGGATTTTGCAAACCCGACAGGAGAAACCGTGGACTTGCAGGGCAGGGAGGCTCTGCTGGATCTGGCCGAGGAGCTGGATTGCGCGTTGATAGAGGACGGAGCCTATCAGGCTCTGCGCTACGACGGGGAACCGATCCCCCCCATACTGTCTTTGGAGCAGGCCCGCAAAGGGTCAATCGAGGACTGTCGGACGATCTATTGCGGCAGTTTCTCGAAAACGCTGTCGCCTGGTTTGCGCATGGGATGGGTCGTTGCGTCCAAGCCAGTCATTTCTCAGATGGTACTGCTGAAACAGGCAGCCGACCTTCATTCCGCGACCATTAACCAGATGGCCGTGCATCAGGTGGCGCAGGCCTGTTTTGACACTCATATTCCAAAAGTGCGCGAAGTCTATCGCAGCCGCCGTGATGTGATGCTGAACGCATTGGAACAGCATATGCCGGACGGGGTGGATTGGACACGCCCTGAGGGTGGAATGTTCATCTGGGTCACGTTGCCCGAGGGGAGGATTGGCTCTGACCTGCTGGCGCGTGCGCTGGACACAGTCAAAGTAGCTTTTGTTCCGGGGCAGGCGTTTTTCCCGGATGGCAGCGGTGCAAACACGATCCGTCTCAGTTTTTCAAATTCCGACGAGGCGACGATTCGCGAAGGCATTCGCCGGCTGGGAGAGGTGCTGCGGGCCTGACGTTCGGAAAGGTTCTGTTAACCAAAATGCTGCAACTCTGCGGCATGATCCGGTTTCTCGCACCTCTGTTGCTGGCCGCCTGCGCCGCCGGCACTCCGCATTTTCGCGATGTTCCTGCCACGCGCGTGGCTGTGAATGGCAGTGTGTTCGATGTGCGCGTGCGTGGCGATCTGGCCGAGGCTGTGCGGATCAACGCACAATACGCCCCTCGGCTGGGTTCAGTTCGGGATCGGGCCGCGTTGGCGATGGCGCAGGTTTCGGGCTGTCCGGTCCTGGATGTTTTGGGTGATGCGGCGGTCACGGTTGGTGTTCTGGGGTGTGATCGAGAGGCGGGCAAGCAATTGCTGCTGACAGCCGTCTCTACCCCGAACTACGAGTGCATCGACTATGGTGCCTATGAAAATGTCGGTGACGACTACGGTTACCAGGTCTTTGAATGCACCCCTTATTAAAACACGCGCATTCTTGCGCATTTAGGCAAGATGTTGTGGATAACTCAAGTTGAAATCCCATATCCTGCGCAACTCCGTTGACTCAGACCCCATCCCTTGCGCAGACTTTCAATGCACAGGAATCATGGGACACGCAGCCATTGCGTTTCAGCAAGCTCAAACTGACCGGCTTCAAAAGCTTTGTTGATCCGACCGATCTGATCATCGCGGACGGGTTGACTGGTGTGGTGGGCCCGAACGGCTGCGGCAAGTCCAACCTTCTGGAAGCATTGCGCTGGGTGATGGGGGAAAACCGTCCCAAATCCATGCGCGGCGGCGCGATGGAAGACGTAATCTTTGCCGGTGCTGCCACACGTCCGGCGCGCAACTTTGCCGAAGTCGTTTTGACCTTGGACAACTCGGAGCGTCTGGCACCGTCGGGGTTCAACGACAGCGATCAACTGGAAATCGTACGCCGCATCACCCGCGATGTGGGCAGTGCCTACAAGACAAATGGCAAAGACATTCGTGCGCGCGATGTGCAGATGCTGTTTGCCGATGCTTCGACCGGTGCACATTCGCCCGCGTTGGTCGGACAGAACCGCATTGCCGAGTTGATCAACGCCAAGCCGCGCGCCCGTCGCCGCATTCTGGAAGAGGCCGCCGGGATCTCGGGCCTCTATCAGCGTCGCCATGAGGCCGAGCTGAAGCTGAAGGGCACCGAAGCCAACCTGACCCGCGTCGATGACGTGCTGGAGCAGTTGGGCGGACAACTGGCCCAGCTTGCGCGTCAGGCCCGTCAGGCGGCGCGCTATCGCGAAATTGGCGAACAGCTGCGTCAGGCCGAGGGAATGCTGCTTTATCGACGTTGGAAAGAGGCCGACATGGCCCGCCAGCAGGCCGAAGAAAAACTGCGTGAGCGGATCACCGAAGCCTCCCGTGCCGAGGCTGAAGCCCGCGCTGCTGCCGCAAAACGTGCCGAGATCGAGGAAACCCTGCCGCCGCTGCGCGAGGAAGAGGCCATTGCCGCCGCCGTGCTGCAACGCCAGCAGGTGCAGCGCGATCAATTGTCCGATCAGGAAACCCGCGCGCGTCAGACGATCGAAACACTGACCAACCGAATCCAGCAGCTTGGCAACGACATCGAACGCGAAGCCGGTCTGAACCGCGATGCGGGACAAATGATCGAACGGCTGGAATGGGAAGCGCGCGAGTTGGCCAAGGCAGCTGAAGGTCACGATGAGAAAGTGGCCGAGGCGGCGGAAATCGCCCGCGAGGCGGCCTCGATCCTACAGGAACGCGAAGACCACCTGTCGCAGCAAACCGAGGATATGGCCCGCCTAGTTGCCCGGCACCAGTCAGCCCAGCGTCTGGTCGAAGACAGTCGCAAGACGCTGGCCCGATCCGAGGGTGAAGAGGGAAAAGCCCGGCAGGCCGTGGACGAGGCGAAAACAGCCCTGATCCGCGCCAGCGAGGCGTTTGAAGAAGCCCAATTGGGCGAGGAAGAAGCCCGTGAAGCGGTCGAAGCCGCCGAAGAGGCTCTTGCCGCAGCGGATGAACTCCGCAACGAAACGCAAGGGCGCGAAGCCGAGGCCCGGGCGCGACGTTCCGAAGCGGAAGGCGAGCTTGGAGCGATCCGGGCCGAAACCACTGCGCTGGCCAAGCTGGTGGAACGCGACACAGCGGAAGGTGGTCAGGTGCTGGACCTGCTGCGCGTCGAACCCGGCTATGAAAAGGCTCTGGGTGCTGCTCTGGCTGACGATCTGCGCGCGCCGCTGGTTGAGGGCGACGGCCCGTCCGGCTGGGTGCAGGTGGCTGGATATGACAGCGACCAGCCATTGCCTGAAGGGGCTGAACCACTGGCGCTTCATGTCTCGGGGCCGGATCGTCTCAGCCGCCGAATTGCCCAGATCGGGTTGGTGGATACGGATCAGGGCGCGCGGTTGCAGGCGTCGTTGAAACCCGGCCAGCGTCTGGTGTCCCGCTCGGGCGACCTGTGGCGTTGGGATGGGTTCCGTGCCTGGGCCGAAGACGCGCCAAGTGCTGCTGCTCTGCGGTTGGAGCAACTCAACAGGCTGGAAGCGCTGAAACAGGACCTTGCCCGTGCCGAAGCACAGGCTGACGGTGCCCGTGCCGCACATGAAGCACTGTCTCAGCAATTGGCGGATGTGACTGAGGCAGACCGCCGTGCGCGTGAAGCCCGCCGTGCTGCTGATCAGCGCATGGCTGAAACCGCCCGTCTGCTCAGCCGGGCCGAAGCGGATCGCAATCTTGCACAAGGCAAGCTGGAAACCCTTGCTCTGGCCGTGGACCGTCACAAGGAAGATGCGATGTCGGCCCGTGCGCAACTGCGCGAGGCAGAAGCCTCTTTAAGCGGCCTGGGCGACCTCGACAGCGCCCGTGCAGAAGTGGAAGACATCAAGCAGACCGTCGAGGCGGCGCGGATCACCATGCTGACCCACCGCTCGACCCATGACGAACTGCGCCGCGAAGGGGACGCCCGCACACGTCGTACCCAAGAGGTCACAAAGGATCTCAGTGGATGGCGCCACCGTTTGGAAACGGCTGAAAAGCGGATCTCGGAACTTGCCGAGCGCAAGGAAAGCTCGGAAGAAGAGCTGACCGAGGCCATGGCCGCGCCCAGCGAAATCGCCGAGGCGCGTGAGGAACTGAACGAACTGATCGCTGCCGCCGAGGCTCGGCGGGCCGAAGCAGCCGACAAATTGGCTGAAGCCGAGGCTCAGCAGCGTGAAATCGTTTTGGCCGAACGGGAAGCCGAGCGTCTGGCATCTGAAGCGCGCGAAAGCCGTGCCGCGGCCGAGGCGCGCTGTGACGCGGCCAAGGAAAGTGTTGTCGCGGCGGCGGAACGGATTGCCGAAGATCAGCAACTGACCCCGAACCAATTGCTGAACCAGCTGGACGTGAACCCCGACCAGATGCCAGCTGCGGACGTTCTGGAATCCGAAGTGAACCGTCACAAACGCCAGCGCGATGCGATGGGTGCGGTGAACCTGAGGGCCGAAGAAGACAGCAAGGAAGTTCAGGAAGAATTCGATACGCTCAGCAGCGAAAAAGCCGATCTGGAAGAGGCGATCAAGGCCCTGCGCAGCGGTATCGCCAGCCTCAACCGCGAAGGGCGCGAGCGTTTGCTGACCGCGTTTGAACAGGTGAATTCAAACTTCGCCATGTTGTTCAAGCATCTCTTTGGTGGTGGCGAGGCCAATCTTGTGATGGTCGAAAGTGACGACCCTCTGGACGCGGGTCTAGAGATCATGTGCCAGCCGCCTGGCAAGAAGCTCTCGACTCTCAGCCTGTTGTCGGGCGGTGAGCAGACTCTGACGGCGACCGCGCTGATCTTCGGCGTCTTCCTCGCCAATCCAGCCCCGATCTGTGTGCTGGACGAGGTTGATGCACCACTGGACGATGCAAACGTGACGCGCTTCTGTGATCTGCTGGACGAGATGTGCCGCCAGACCGACACGCGCTTCCTGATCATCACCCACCATGCGGTGACTATGGCGCGCATGGATCGCCTGTTCGGTGTCACCATGCAGGAACAGGGTGTCAGTCAGCTGGTTTCGGTCGATCTGAAGAAGGCCGAACAGATGGTCGCGTGACCCCGTTCACTGCAAGTTTATGACGGGTGCGACTTTATCGCGCTAGTCTGGGCGCATGACGCGCTTTCTGATCTCTGCCCTCGTCGCCGCCAGCCCGGCCTTTGCCGCCGACTGGCCTGTCAAAACCGGGGACATTCCCCTGACAACCGCAGAGCTTGACGCTTTGGCAGGACAGACACTGACTTTCTACGACGACGGGCAAGCGAAATTCTCAGCGGGCGGGGCCTATTCCTACACATACGCGAGCGGAGATTCTGCTTTTGGTACCTATTCCATTGCTGAGGATGGCAGTGTCTGCATCGCCTACCGCACCGGGTTCAGCCGGTGCGATTTGTACGTGCGCAGCGGGGAAAGGTTGATCCTGATTGACGAAAAAGGCGACCGGTATCCGGTGCGTAGTGAATAAAATGATCTGAAATTTTTATATTTCCAGATCATTTGATAGACAAATACCGAGAATCCAGATGATGTAAGGGGGGAAACCTGACAACCAAGGCGGTATCGTCCCGGAGAATCTTCTTTGATGTACGGGAAAAAAAATGTGCCGTTTTTTGGCTTGGGTTGGGCAGCAGCGATATCTGGACGAACTGGTACTTGAGCAAGAACAATCGCTTGTTATTCAAAGCCGAAACGCATTGATTGGGAAAACACCGATAAACGCGGATGGGTTCGGTCTGGCATGGTATTCTGATCGTGAAACGCCGTGCTTTTACAAGGACACCCATCCAGCGTGGTCTGATGCCAATCTGAAGCAATTGGCGCATCACACGAAATCACGGCTGTTTCTGGCCCATGTACGGGCCTCGACGGGTACGGCGACCTCGCGCAACAACTGTCACCCCTTTGGCGTCGGCAGATGGAGCTTCATGCATAACGGTCAGGCCGGGGGTCATGAACGAATCCGGCAAGAGCTTGATACCATGATCCCGGCGCACCTGTACCAACATCGTATGGGCGCAACCGAGAGCGAGGCGATCTTTCTCATCGCCCATGGAGAGGGGCTGGACGCCGACCCTGTTGGTGCAATGGCCCGTGCGGTCGGTCGGGTCGAAGCCCTTTCAAGGCACCGAGGAGCATCACCCTATCTTCGGTTTGCCGCCTGCTGGTCGGACGGCAAACGGGTTTTTGCGGCCCGTTATGCCTCTGATCGGTTTGCGCCCAGCTTGCATTACAAGGCCTGCAAAGACGGTATCATCATTTCGTCCGAGCCACTGGATGCCAATAATGAAGGATGGCTCGAGATACAGCCCAACACTGCAATCGAAACCGAGGGTGCCGTGGTGACGACGCGCGCCTTTGCACCCCACGTTTCGCAGGAACGGGAATGGGTCGCGTGAGCGTGGTTGCTGCTTAAAGCCGGTTTAGCAGATCCACTGTCGGCCATGCGTCGGCCGGCAGGCCAAGCCGCTTCTGTTCCGCCTGCACGGCCGCTCTGGTGCCAGCCCCAAGGATCCCGTCGACCTTGCCAACGTCATACCCTTTGGTCTGAAGCTTGCTTTGCAGTTGCTTCATCTGCGCCCCGTTCAGGCCTTGTGCGGGATTGCCGGCATCGTAAATCTGCGCCCCTTCCAGACGTGTACCGAAATAGGCGGCGGTCATTACATAAACAAAGCTCTGGTTCCATTCGAAATAGACGTCGAAGTTCGGATAGGCCAGAAAGGCCGGGCCGTTGTGCCCCTGTGGCAGGATCAGCGAGGCGGGCAGATTCGCCAGCGACCCGCTGCGCGCCTGAACGCCCATGGCCTGCCAATCCGCCACCGAACGGGGCTTGCCGGGGCCGGATAGCGACCAATCCATCTGCGCGGGCACCGTGACCTCCTGTAGCCAGGGTTCGCCTGCTCGCCAGCCCAGATGCGACAGCATCTTGGCCCCGGACATCAGCGCATCGGGGGCCGAGGTTTTCAGACGGACATGCCCGTCGCCGTCACCATCGACACCGTTTTCCAGAATATCCCGCGGCAGCATCTGGACCATACCGATTTCACCCGCCCATGCGCCCGTTGTACGAGCCGGGTCGAAATCACCGTTCTGATATAGCTCGATAGCTGCAAAGATTTGGGGGCGGAACAGGTCGGGTCGACGGCAGTCATGGGCCAAAGTCACCAGTGCGTTTCGGGTGTTGAAGTCGCCCTGAAACGATCCGTAATCGGTCTCGAACGCCCAGAAAGCCAGCAACACCCCACGCGAGATGCCGTATTCCCTCTTGATCCGGTCAAATACCGCATCGTATTTGCGCGACATCGCTTGCCCGCGTTCGATACGGTTGGCCGAGATCAGACGACGGGAAAACTCGATGAAGGGCTTCTGAAACACTCCCTGCGCCCGGTCGGCCTTCAGCACGGCGCCATCCTGCTGCACGCCTTTGAAAAAAGCGTTCACGGTGGATTTTTCAAAGCCTTGTTGTTTGGCCTCGGCCTTTAGCCCTTTGACAAAAGAATTGAAGTCACCACCACATTGGGCCAGGGCAGGAGAGGCAAACAGGGCAGCGGCGATAAGGCCGGAAAGAAAACGCATGACAAGTGTCCGTCAGTAAATCAGGTCGATCCCAACCCACACCGACACGAGCCCGAGCGCAAGCCCCCAAACACTCCACAACATGTGACAAGCGCGGAAAATCTCTGACGCGCCTATCTCACGCGGGGCGTCGCCATTGACCCATGCCAGATCCCGTACCTTACCGTCATAGCTGCGCGGTCCGGCCAGGGCGACGTTCAAGGCGCGGGCCATGGCGGCCTCGGGCCAGCCTGCATTGGGTGAAATGTGACGGTGCGCATCTGCCACGATTTCGCGCCAGCGCGACCACTGGCCCGACAGCGCCACGATCATCACGCAGGTCAGGCGGGCCGGGATCAAGTTCAGCAGGTCATCGAACCGGGCCGAGGCCCAGCCAAACGCGCGGTATTTTTCATTGCGATACCCGATCATGCTGTCGGCGGTATTTACCGCCTTATAGGCCAGCAGCCCCGGCAACCCCGCGACCAGAAACCAGAAAGCAGGCGCGATGACACCGTCGCTAAGGTTTTCTGCGGCGCTTTCGATGGCTGAGCGTGCCACCTGCGCCTCGGTCATGTCCCGTGTATCGCGCGAGACGATCCTGGACACCTGTGTCCGTCCCTCTGCCAGCGAGGCCATCAGCCCTTTGCCCACGGCGCGAACATGCGCGACCAACGATTTTTGCGCCAGCAGGATAGCGCAGACCAGGATTTCGACAACTGGCCCCAGCAGGGACAAAGCCCATCCAAGCCCCCATGCGCCGCAAACCAGCAGGACAAGCACTCCCACCCCTTTTGCCCGACGTGCGGCCCCGTGATTCAGACGTTTATCCAGCCAGCCAATCAGGTTTCCGATCACTACCGCCGGATGCTTGATACGCGACCAGAGCCAGTCGGGTTCTCCCAGCGCTGCGTCCAGACACATGGCACAGACCAGCATCAGGCCAAGGCTCACAGCGCGGCCTCCAGCCGGTCCCACCCGTTCGCAGGAGGCAAACCGAGGCGCAGATAGGTTTCGGAGTAGGGGAAGATGCGGCTCCAGATATGGTTCTGTGCCAGCTGTTCCTGCCAGCGGGAGGCATCATCGACCTTGTACAATCGGAACAGGCTTGTGCCGCCAGCGACCTTGGCTCCTCTGGCCGTCAACAGCAAATCCAGCCGAGCGGCCTCGTCTGCCAGTCGCTTACGCGTGGCGTTCGCCCAATCCGTATCTGCAAGGGCCTGTGTGCCAACCCGCAAGGCGGGGCCTGAGACCGACCATGGCCCAGTCAGATCGTTCAGCCGGTTGATCAAGTCCGGTCGTCCGATGGCGAATCCCAGTCTCATCCCGGCCAGCCCCCAGAACTTGCCAAAACTCTTCAGCAAGATCACGCCGGGGCGGTCTGCCAGATGGATCAAGGACTTGTCCGGCATGACGTCGCCAAAGCTTTCATCAATAACGGTAAGTGGCGCTGAGACGTCGCTTTCCTGCCAGATATACCCGTCGGGATTGTTCGGATGGACGATCACGCGGGCGTCACCCGGCCCTTTTGTTTGAACATTCCACCCCTGTGCCGAAAAGGCGGCGGCGTGTTCGTTGTAGGTGGGCGGCGTGATCTGTACCGTACCCGCCGCAGTTAGCGCGGGAAGACGCGCGATGACCGCCGATGCTCCCGGTGCGGGCAGGATCGATGCTCGGTGCGGCACGTCCCAGAACCGGCGTGCGGCACCGCTCAGCCGTTCAAAAGCCCCGTGATCCGGTAACTCAGCCCAGTCAGCGGCAGTCAGGCCCGAAATAGGATAGGTATGCGGATTGATGCCGGTAGACAGATCGATCCAGTCGGTGCGTTGTCCGCCGTATTGTGCAATCGCCCTGTCCAGCCCGCCGCCGTGGTCGCGAACCGTGCGTGGATCCAGGTCTTGATCCGATGTGCTCATCTGCTCTCTCTGCGAGAAAAAAACCGCTTTTGGCGTGCTTCAAGCGGATTCTTGCCTCTAATACAAGCAAATCCGCCCGATCACGGGGCTGTGGGGCCGCCGTTAACACTTTGTTAAGGAAATAACGAGATCACGGACCACGGGGGTCGGCACCACTCACCATATCAAGTGCCGAGGTTGTTGCAAATGAAAGTTCTGATTGTTGAGAGTAATCCCGACCTAGGTCGGGTCTGGAAAAGGCATCTGGAACGGCAAGGCGCCGAGGTCACGCTGGTCGAGACGCAGGAGGCCGCCATTCTGGCGCTATACGGCACGGATTTCGAAATCATCGTGCTGGATCTGGTTCTGGAAACCGGAAGTGCTCTGGCTGTGGCCGACTTTGCCAGCTATCGCCGCCCCCAGGCGCGGGTGATCTTTGTCACCAACACCACCTTCTTCTCGGATGGATCAATCTTTGCCCACAGTCCGAATGCCTGTGCTTATGTGCAAAGCGAAACACCGCCAGAGGATCTGGCGGCGATGGTTGAACACTACGCAGCTGGGCGCTGATCGCGGCGGTGCGGTTCTGCGTAATCCAGCACCGGGTTCACCGGAATGATCCGAAATGGATTGATGCTGTCATGGCTGTAGTGATAGTGGCGCACGATATGGGTCATGTTCACGGTGGGGGCCACGCCGGGCCATTGGTACAGTTCACGCGTATAGGCCCATAGATTCGTGTAATCGATCAGACGCCGTTTGTTGCATTTGAAGTGCAGGTGATAGACCGGGTCAAAGCGGATCAGCGTCGTAAACAGCCGCCAGTCAGCCTCGGTGATCCGATCCCCCATCAGGTAACGGTTCCGGGCCAGACGGTCTTCCAGCCAGTCCAGCGTGTCGAACAAAGGACCCACTGCGGCGTCGTAGGCCGCTTGCGAGGTGGCAAAGCCGGACTTGTACACGCCGTTGTTGACGTCTGAGTAGATGCGCCCGTTGACCTCTTCGATTTCATCGCGCATCGCTTCGGGCCAGTAATCATCGGTATTGCCGGTGATCCCGTTGAAGGCCGAATTGAACATGCGGATGATTTCCGAGCTTTCGTTCGAGACAATGGTTTCCTGCTGCTTGTCCCAAAGGATCGGCACGGTCACGCGGCCCGAATAGGCTGGATCGGCTTTGGTATAGATCTGGTGAGCATAGTTCAGCCCATAGAGATCGTCGCCCGTCGCGCCATGGCCGTCTGTTTCAAAGGTCCAGCCTTTGTCCAGCATGTCCGGATGTACGACCGAGACTGAAATCAGATCGTTCAGCCCTTTCAACTCGCGAAAAATCAGGGTGCGATGCGCCCAGGGGCAAGCGTAGCTGACATAAAGGTGATAGCGCCCGGGTTCCGCCTTGAACTCGCCTTTGCCTGATGGCCCCGCCTCGCCGTCAGCTGTCAACCAATTGCGAAACTGCGCGGCGCTGCGCTTGAATGCACCGCCCGTGGATTTGGTATCATACCAGGTGTCGTGCCATTTTCCTTCGACCAACAGGCCCATATCTTTTCCTCCGCATGCGCGTTTCGCCAAAGATAGGGCCGGACCCGGCGTCTTCCTATGCGAGTGCCCGCGCAAATGCCCTGCATTCGCGCACAGTCGAGGCCGGGGTTTCTGTGCAGGAAACCTCCGCCAGATCGGATGTCTGTGACGTGGTTCACTGGATTTTTACAACTTTTCCCGCACAATGGTAGTCAGTCACGGGGGGAACGGATTAATGAGTACCTATGTTTCAAAGGAAATACGCGCCGAGTTGGACGCGGCACGAATCGCCACATTGAAAAAAGCCAGTCGTTTACGGGTGGAAATGGGCGACAATACTTACAAAATACTCAAATTGTGGAAAGACGGTTTTACGGTTGAGGCGGAAACCACGCCGCGCCTGCGCGGACTTGTCGATATCTATGACGGGGCCAACCACCTCTATCAATGCCTCATCGTCGCGGATGAGGATGAGGGCGGTGAGATGCGGTATGAATTCAAACGCAACACGGCGGCCCATGACAGCGCGCCGCTTGACTTTTATCGCGCGCCCGACGCGCCGATCGCCCTGCTTGGGCTTGACGACTAAGGGCGAATTTCAACGGGCGTTCCAGTTGCGTCCAGGATTTGGTCGATACCAGAGGCCAGCGGTGCCAGCATAAGGGCAGGCACGCGCGGGCCAAAGCAGCGTCAGCCAAATCAACCGGCACCTGTGAACAACAGGGCAGAGCTTGAAATTCCCGGCCGACGCATACTTATTGCAGATCCCCGAAGGCCTGTTTCAGCCGCACGCAAGCTTCCTCAACCCGCGCTCTTTGTGTGGCGAGGTTGAACCGTTCGAACGTCTCGCCTCCAGTGCCGAAACCCGGACCTGACGATGTCGCGATCCGCGCGTCCTCGCGCAGACGACGGACAAATTCGGCGTGATCCATGCCGGTGCCCGAGAAATCGACCCAGGCCAGATAGGTCGCCTGCAAGGGCATCGACCAAAGCCCCGGAATTTCGGCGATGGTCTGATCGAACAGGCGCCGGTTTTCCTCCAGATGCGCGATCTGGGCATCCACCCATTCGGCCCCTTCGGGGCTGTAGGCGGCGGTGATCATCGCCACACCCAGCGCGCTGGGATCGTAATCCAATGTCTGCAGCCGTTGCTTCATGGCCGCGCGCAGTTTGGGATCGGGAATGATCATATTGCCGGTCCGCTGCCCGGCGATGTTGAAGGTCTTCGACGCTGCCGTCAGCGTCACTGTCCAAGGCCGCGCATCTGGAGCGGCCACATCCATCGGCACAAATTTGGCGTCGGGATAGACCAAATCGTGGTGAATCTCGTCCGATACCAGGATCAAACCGTTCCGTTCGGCAAACGCGGCTACGGCTTGCAATTCCTCGGGTGTCCAGACGCGACCTGACGGGTTTTGCGGCGAACACCACAGCAGCATCTTCTCGGACCCGTCCAGCCGGGACTGGGCGTCCTCCAGATCAAGGCCATAGCTATCCCTGTCCCGCACCAATGGGCATTCTACGACACGGCGGCCCGATTTGTTCACCTTGTGCGCGAACTCATGGTAGACGGGGGTGAAGATCACGATGCCATCACCGGGATCGGTCCATACATCCAGCGACAGGGCGATTGCATTGCCCAGACCCTGGGTTGTCAGAATCCAATCTGAGTCGATTTCCCAATCATGCCGGGTTTTCATCCACCACTGAACCGACGCCAGGTAATCCGGGTGCATCCATGAATAGCCAAACACGCCGTGATCTGCGGCTTTGCGCACCGCGTCGATCACGCAGGGTGCTGTTTGGTAATCGGAATCGGCCGTCCACATGGCCAGACCGTCCTCGGGCGAGATGCCATACAACATCTCCATCTTGTCCCATTTTGAACTGTTGGTGCCCCGGCGGTCGATCAGGTCGTTGAAAGTCATGTCTGCTCCATTTTGTCGATCGAAAGCTAACCGCAAATCGGGCAGGTGCAAGGGGGGCGTTGCGGCGCGGGGCGGGATGGCCTAAATCAGCCACATGAGACGCAATATCCTGATCCATCCCGACCCCCGCCTGAAAAAGGTCTGTGCGCCTGTGTCCGACCTGACGGATGAGCTGCGCACGCTGGCTGACGACATGCTGGAAACCATGTATGACGCGCCCGGGATTGGCCTCGCCGCACCTCAGATCGGTGTTCTGGAGCGGTTGATCGTGCTGGACTGCGTCAAGGAAGAAGGCGAAACACCGCGCCCGCTGATCATGTTCAACCCCGAGGTCATCGCGTCTTCCGAGGAAACCAATGTGTACGAGGAAGGATGCCTGTCGATCCCGGATCAATATGCCGAAGTGACCCGCCCCAAGGTGGTCGATGTCACCTGGATGGACGAGAAGGGAAACCTGCAACAGGAGACTTTCGACGGGCTTTGGGCCACTTGCGTGCAGCATGAAATCGACCATTTGAACGGCAAGCTGTTCATCGACTATCTCAAACCTTTGAAACGGCAAATGATTACCCGCAAGATGCAAAAGCTCAAACGTGAACGGACGCGCGTATGACCGTTCGTACCTGTCTGCCCTGGCCCGACAAACGCTTGCGCACCAAGGCGGATCAGGTGATTGAAATCACCGATGAAATTCGCCGGATTTGGCAGGACATGATCGACACGATGGAGGCCATGCCCGGTGTCGGTCTGGCCGCGCCGCAGATCGGAGTGATGTTGCGTCTGGCCGTGGTCGATGGGTCGGCCGAGCGGGGCAAGGCCGTGCGTCTGGCGAACCCGGAAATCCTGCACAGCTCGATCGAACTGCGTGAACATGAAGAGGCCAGTCCGAACCTGCCGGGCGTGTCGGCCACGGTAAAACGTCCGCGTGCAGTGACTGTCAAATTCCTGAACGAGCAGGGCATGGTGGACCGTCGCGATTTTGTCGGCATCGAGGCCACCAGTGTCCAGCACCAGATCGACCATCTGAATGGCCGGATGTATTTTGACCGGCTCAGCAAGGTCAAACGCGACATGCTGCTGCGAAAAGCCAAAAAACAGGTATAAAGATGCGCGTTGTTTTCATGGGAACCCCGGATTTCTCGGTGCCGGTTCTGGATGCGCTGGTCGAGGCCGGGCATGAGATCGCCGCCGTCTATTGCCAGCCCCCGCGCCCAGCGGGGCGGGGCAAGAAGGATCGCCCAACGCCGGTTCACGCACGTGCTCAGGCGCTGGGTCTGGACGTGCGTCACCCAACCTCGCTGAAACCGGCTGAGGAACAGGACAGTTTTGCCGCACTGAATGCGGATGTGGCGGTCGCTGTGGCTTATGGGCTGATCCTGCCCCAGCCCGTCCTCGATGCGCCGACTCATGGCTGCCTGAACATTCATGCCAGCCTGTTGCCGCGCTGGCGCGGGGCGGCCCCGATCCATCGGGCGATCATGGCAGGCGATGCGCAAACCGGCATCTGTATCATGCAAATGGAGGCGGGCCTTGATACCGGCCCCGTTCTGCTGCGGCAGGCCACCGATATCGGGCCCGAGGAAACCACCGCGGAACTGCATGACCGGCTCTCGGCGATGGGCGCGGCTCTGATCGTTGAGGCGTTGGCAAAGCTGCCCGGCCTGACTCCTGATCCGCAGCCCGAGATTGGTGTCACCTATGCCGCCAAGATCGACAAGTCCGAGGCTCGCGTGGACTGGTCGCGCCCCGCCGTTGAGGTCGATCGGCAGATCCGCGGCCTGTCGCCCTTTCCCGGGGCCTGGACCGAGGTCGAAGGCAATCGGGTAAAGCTCCTCGCCTCGCGTCTGGCCGAAGGACAGGGCGCACCGGGGGAGGTTCTGAATGACAATCTGTATGTGGCCTGCGGGCAGGGTGCCGTAGAGCTGCTGCGCTTGCAAAGGGCAGGCAAAGGCGCGCAGGATAGGGAAACCTTCCTGCGGGGCTGGCCAATCCCGATTGGCACCCGGATGTCTTCGGAGTAAAGCCATATGTTCATGGTGATGATGGGCACTGTCGTGATTGCCGGGATCGTCGGGTATCTGTCCGAACAGACCGGTTTCACCCATAACGGATATTTACAATCCATCATCATCTGCGTGGGCGGGGCGTTCCTGTTCTATTTCGTCCGCATCATGTTTGGCATCAGCTTTGGCCTTCCGGGGCTTAACGCGGTGATTTCGTCCATTGGGGCCCTGATCATCGTGCCGACCCATTGGAGGAAGTGACATGCCAATCGTCGCCCTGATCATCATCGGCGCAGCGGCAGGGTTCCTCGCTACCCGCTTGATGCGGATCGAGGCCGACATCCCGACGACCATGCTGATCGGTATTGTCGGGGCCTTGATCGGAGGGTTCGTTCTGCGGTTTCTTGTAACCGTTATGGGGTGGCTGTCTGGTTTTGTCGGGGCGGTTCTGGGTGCATTGCTGGTGATCTGGATCTGGCAGACCTACCTGCGCCGTTAACCCCTTGACCCGGCGCCATTCCTCCATCCAGATCACATTCAAGTAAAAAGGGGAGTGATGATGCCGTACGAACTGAAGCCGGGAGATGTCGCTTTGATGGGCATTCCTCTGGATCTGCATTCCTCGTTCCTGCAAGGGCCGGCATTCGCCCCCGGACGCATCCGCGAGGCGCTGCATTCCGGCGCGGCCAACCTGACGGCCGAGGATGGCACTGATCTGGGTGCAAGCGCCCAATTCCGGGATACCGGCGATCTGGGTGTTTTTGAGATGCGCGGGCAGGAACCGATTGACCGGATCGAGGCCGAAGCGGCGAAGCGGATCGCAACCGGCGCACGCCTGTTGTCACTGGGCGGTGACCATTCCGTGGCCTATCCGCTGATCAAGGCCCATGCAGACCGGTACGAAGGGCTGAATATCCTGCATATCGACAGCCACCCTGATCTGTACGAAACGCAGGATATCGGACCGCTCGGCCATGGCTGCCCCTTTGCCCGCGTGATGGAGAACTGCCCGGTCAAGCGTCTGGTGCAGGTCGGCATCCGCACCATGAACGCGCATCAGCGTGAACAGGCCGACAGGTTCGGCGTCGAGGTGATCGACATGCGCAGCTGGAGCCCCGATTTGCAGATTGCCTTCGATGGCCCCGTCTACCTGTCACTGGATCTGGATGCGCTGGACCCGGCCTTTGCCCCCGGCGTCTCGCACCATGAGCCCGGCGGGCTGAGCACGCGCGAGGTTATCGACCTGATCCACTGGTTCAAAGGTCAGCTGGTCGGTGCAGATATTGTCGAGCTTAACCCGCATCGCGACCCCTATGGCATGACGGCGATGGTGGCCGCGAAGTTCGTCAAGGAAATCGGCGCGCGCTTGTTGAACGGCTAACTTACCTTTCGTCGCACTCCGTCGCAGACCCAAGTGCCGGAGCACCTCTGGTGGTCAAACCGAACCGGTTCGCTTCGGTGGTGTTCATCCAGTGCATACTGTCGGCCGGGGCGGCATAGAGGGTGTACCAGTAGAATGCCTCATCCACGCCGATGTCTGTGAAATAGTCCAGGTATCGGTCATGTTCGGGGTCGTCCTCGGGCAAGTCGGTCGCCACCAGACCTGACCCGGCCCAGCTGTGGACACCGACACAGGCCCCCGGTTGCAGGACGCGGCGGTTTCCGGCCAGAAACAGATCGGTGCCCCCGCTGGCAACCAGACCGTTCGAGGGCACGACGGTATCGAACCCGGCCCTGTGCACTTCGCGGCTGAAAATAACGTTGGCGTCATCATCCAACGATCCTTCAATGTATTGCAGCACCAGCGTTCGGGCTTTGGGGTTTTGGGCGATCACTTCCTCAAAGGCAGACAGGGTTGTCTCGTCAATCGTGCCCGAGGCGATGATCTGGTCGCCCTGAGCAACAAAACTGACAGGAGTGTAATACGCGCCACATGAGGCGAGCAGGGCCAGGCAAGATGTGATGGATGTAAGTCTAAAGGACACATTGGCCTCCGGGCTGCGCTTTCAGCAGGGGTATCAGCATGCCGCTTTGGCGTCCACAGATAGGCTCAGTTGCGCGGCGGGCGGCTTTTGTAGACCGGCATCTGCCAGCCAAACATCAAAGATCCGGCTCGCAACGCCCAGCACACCAGCGCGCAGAGAGCCAGAGAAAATGCAGGCTCTGTCCCCAATCTGGCAGCCAGCACTGCCGTCAGGGCACCTGTAAAGGCGCAGGACACATAAAGTTCGCCCTGTTTCAGCACCAGCGGCACTTCGTTGCAGACCACGTCGCGCATCAGCCCGCCCAGGCATCCGGTGGTCACACCCATCAAAACGACAATGACCCCGGACTGATCCAGCGACAGCGCCGCGCCGGTTCCGGCCGCAACGGCAACCGACAGCGCAAAACTGTCCAGCCAGACCAGCCAGTTATAACGGCTTTCAACCAGATGTGCCGTAAAGAACACCAAGACCGACGCCGCGACTGCGATCAGGATGTAATTCGGCTGCCCGACCCAAAAGATCGGGTGACGATCCAGCAAAAGGTCTCGTACAGTGCCGCCACCGACGGCGGTCAGGCAGGCCATGAAAGCAAAGCCCACCAGATCCAGCTGGGCACGGCTGGCCACAAGTGCCCCTGTCAACGCGAAGACCAGAACTGAGGCATAGTCCAGCAGCGTCAGTGCGGTCACGCCTGTGCCTTTTTCGGTTTGAACGGCGCCATGCCGGCACGAGCCAGTTCATCGGCTTTTTCATTCTCGGGGTGGCCCGCGTGGCCCTTGACCCATTCCCAGGTCACATCATGCCGTTCCTGCGCCTCATCCAGACGCTGCCACAGATCGACATTCTTAACCGGCTTCTTGTTCGAGGTTTTCCAACCGTTGCGCTTCCAGCCGAAAATCCAGCCGGTGACACCGTTTTTCACATAGGCGCTGTCGGTGACGATGGTGATCTTCGACGGCCGCTCCAGCGTTTCCAGCGCGCTGATGGCGGCCAGCAACTCCATCCGGTTGTTGGTGGTCTCGGCCTCGCCTCCGTTGAGCTCACGTTCTTTCAGAACCCTGTCCCCGTCCATCGCGCGCAGCAGCACGCCCCAGCCGCCGGGGCCAGGATTGCCCGAACAGGCGCCGTCTGTATATGCAAACAATTCAGGCATGGGCAAACACCAGAACATATCCATCATACGATCCGGCCAGACCCTTTCCGATGCCGTGGACTGCGCGATCAATCGTAAACCCGGCCTCTTTCAATGCGTCTTCGATTTCAGACTCTGTGTAATAGGTGTAATAGCGATCCAGATCATCGCGGTGCTCACCGGTGCCCAGTTTCATCCCCAGAAACAACTGGCCGCCCGGTTTCAGAGCCCTGTGGATCGATTGCAGATGGCGCGGGAAATCTGCGCGGGGTGCGTGCAGCAGGGAAAAGCTGGCGTAAATCCCGTCATATTCGGCTGTCTCGGTGACGTCATCGAACGTACCCAGATGTGCATCCACACCGTTTACGCGTGCATGTTCGACAAAGGCTGGCGTGGCATCCAGTGCCCGAACTTTCAGCCCCTTACGCATAAGGAAACTGCTGTCCGACCCCGGCCCGGACCCCAGATCCAGTACATAGCCTCCTGCACCGACCGCATCGGCGAAAGCCTGACGAGCCTCAAGCTGCTCGGGCGGCAGGGGGATCTTCAGATATTCGGCCACCTTGTTTGTATAGGCTTTGATCGTACGTTCATCGGTCACAGGTACACTCCGACTGCAAGGCTGGCCAATACGACTGCGGTCAGCAGGATGCGCAACTGCATCCACCAGATCGGTGTAAGGCGCCAGTAGGAAAACAGGGCATCCAGCAACAACAAGCCAACGAACCCATATATCAGATTGGTGCCCGCATTGACCGGCCCGCCCCCTGTCATAGCAAATGCCCAAAGCGCGGGCAGAACCGACAACAGATAACACAGTGCCGCCTTGCTGCCTGACGTCTTGGTGGCAAAGCCCCAGAGAACACCGGACATGAAGCTCAGGATGACCGATCCATAGAACAGTTGCACATAGGGCCCTACGAAACGTGGGCCAAAGGTTTGCGCGCCCCAGGCATTCAGGTCGCCGTTCAGATAGGTCAGCGTGCCCCAGACAAACGGGACAAGTCCCGCCAGTCCCAGATAGAGCGGTGCTTTCGGCACTACTTTCACGCCGGTTGCCTTAACACGCGGGGGACTTTGAACTCGACGTTTTCAATGGCGGTCTCGACCGGCTCGACGGTGACATCATAATGCACGCTGAACGCTTCTATCACCTCGTTCACCAGAACCTCCGGGGCCGACGCGCCTGCAGTGACAGCCACGGTCGAGATACCCTCAAGCGCGCGCCAGTCAATCTCGGTGGCGCGCTGGACCAGCTGCGCGTACTGACACCCCTCCCGCGAGGCGACCTCGACCAGGCGGCGCGAATTCGATGAATTCGGCGCCCCCACAACCAGCAAGGCATCCGCCTTGGGGGCTACGGACTTCACCGCTTCCTGCCGGTTCGTGGTGGCATAGCAGATGTCTTCTTTGTGCGGTCCGACAATGGCCGGGAACCGGGCCTGAAGGGCCGCGATGATGTCCTTGGTGTCATCGACCGACAGGGTGGTTTGGGTGACAAAGGCCAGCTTCTGCGGGTCGCGCACCGGCACCGTGGCAACGTCGTCCACGGTCTCGACCAGCAGCACATCGCCCTCGGGCAACTGCCCCATGGTGCCCACGGTTTCCGGATGGCCCTTGTGGCCGATCATAATCATCTGCAACCCCGCATCCGCGTGGCGCTGCGCCTCGACATGCACCTTGGAAACCAGAGGACAGGTGGCGTCCACATAAATCATCTCGCGCTGGGCAGCCTCGGCGGGAACGGATTTCGGCACTCCGTGGGCGGAAAAGATCACGGGGCGGTCATCGGGGCATTCCTGCAACTCTTCGACGAAAACGGCCCCTTTGGCGCGAAGGCCATCGACCACGAATTTGTTGTGCACGATCTCGTGGCGCACATAGACCGGTGGGCCCCATTTCTGCAAAGCCATCTCAACGATCTTGATGGCGCGGTCCACACCGGCGCAGAACCCGCGTGGGGCGGCAAGGTAAAGTGTCAGTGGCGGCTTTTTCATCAGGCTGTCTCCTTATGGCACAGGTAAGTCTTTTCCCGGCCTTGGTCCAGACAGGACATCGTCATTCCTCTGACACGAATCGTTGCTAATCAGGTGATGTTTAAGCACCTGTACCTTGTTAAAGAAGCGCGGCCAGGACCGACGTCCTGACCGCGCGATTTTTCCCCATCATGACAGGCCAGTCGCCTTGTCAGCTGTTGCTGGCAACAGCGACGCTGCGATGCTCCGTTGGCATTTCACGCGGCGGGCGACCGATGACATCGCGCAGGTCTTCCAGCTCGATGAAATTGTCTGCCTGGCGGCGCAGTTCGTCCGAGATCATCGGTGGCTGGCTGCGGATGGTCGAAACCACCGATACGCGCACACCCTGCCGTTGCAGGCTGGCGATCAACGGGCGGAAATCCCCATCACCCGAGAACAGCACGATATGATCGACGCGCGGCGCCAGTTCCATGGCATCGACGGTAAGCTCGATATCCATGTTTCCTTTGACTTTCCGACGCCCCATGCTGTCGGTGTATTCCTTGGCCGGTTTCGTGACCATGGTGAAGCCATTGTAATGCAGCCAGTCAACCAATGGACGGATCGGCGAATACTCGTCGTTTTCCAGCAGCGCTGTGTAGTAGAAGGCCCGAAGAAGCTTGCCGCGGCGCATGAATTCCTGCCGCAGAAGTTTGTAGTCAATGTCGAAACCGAGTGCTTTTGCCGCGGCATAAAGATTCGAGCCGTCGATGAACAGCGCTAGCCGTTCGTCTTTATAAAACATAAATGGTCCCTTCCGGTATAATCCAGTGCGTGCCGCGTTACGTGAGTGAGTGAGTGATAAAATGACGCGCTCTGGTAAGCCTATAATTAGAACTTCTGTCGGTTATCGCAAGTATGCAATGGGTCGAATGTAGGGTATCACATGAGCAAATCCATGCCAAATGCCGTTGTTGCGCTGGGCGCAAATCTCGATTTGAGAGGAAATAGTCCCGCTGCAACACTTCAGAGCGCGCTTGACGCGTTATCGCGTCACAATGTAATGATTCGCTCTGTCAGTCGTTTTTTTGCGACACCGTGCTTTCCCGCCGGGGCCGGCCCGGACTACGTGAATGCCGCGGCGCTGATTGCGACCGAGAAATCTCCGTCGCAGGTGTTGCAGGCGCTGCACGAGGTCGAACAGGAATTCGGGCGCGAACGGGTGCAGCGCTGGGGGATGCGGACGCTGGATCTGGATCTGGTCTGTTTCGAAGATCAGGTCCTGCCGGATCGCGCCGTGTTCGATCGCTGGCTGACCCTGCCGGCCGAAGCGCAAAGGCAGGAGGCGCCGGATCAGTTGGTTCTGCCGCACCCGCGCCTTCAGGATCGCGCCTTTGTCCTGGTGCCAATGGCCGATATCGTGCCCGAATGGCGTCATCCGGTTCTGGATCTCACGGTCTCCGAGATGATCCAGGCCCTTCCCGCGGCAGAGGTCGAGGCGGTCACAGCGCTGTGATCCGTGCAAATGCAGCATTTCCTGCTTGTCAAGGCGCGGATTCGCGCTTAGATAAACCCCTTCCTGACATGGATTCAGAAACGGAGAGCGCCCAATGGCCCGCGTGACGGTTGAAGATTGCGTAGACAAGGTTCCAAACCGGTTCGAGCTGGTGATGCTCGCCGCCCATCGGGCGCGTGAGATTTCCGCCGGTGCAGCGATTACCGTTGACCGCGATAACGACAAGAACCCTGTCGTGTCTCTGCGTGAAATCGCCGACGAAACCCAAAGCGCAGACGAACTGCGCGAGCGGCTGATCGAGGCCAACCAGACCCAGATCGAGGTTGATGAGCCCGAAGAGGATCAGATGGCGCTGCTGATGGGTGCCGAAACGGACAAACCCGCCATGGACGACATGTCCGAAGAGAAGCTCCTGCGCGCTCTGATGGAGGCTCAAGGGCAGGGGTAAGCCCTGAAGACGAAGGTGCGGACCGGATGATTTCTGCTGACGACCTGATTGCGCTGGTCCGCAACTACAATCCCAAGACGAATGCTGACCGCATTGCGCTGGCCTACGAATTTGGCCAGCAGATGCATGAAGGGCAATTCCGTCATTCCGGTGAACCCTATTTCACCCATCCCGTTGCCGTTGCCGCCATCCTGACCGAACAGCGTCTGGATGATGCGACCATCATCACGGCGCTGCTTCACGACACGATCGAAGACACCAAGGCCAACTATGGCAAGGTGGCTGAACTTTTTGGGGATGAGGTCGCCAAACTGGTGGATGGCGTCACCAAGCTGACCAACCTGCAACTGTCCAGTCGCGAGACCAAGCAGGCCGAGAACTTCCGCAAGCTGTTCATGGCCATGTCCAAGGACCTGCGGGTCATTCTGGTCAAGCTCGCCGACCGTTTGCACAACATGCGCACGATCAAGGCGATGCGCCCGGAAAAGCAGATCGTCAAAGCCCGTGAGACGATGGATATCTACGCACCGCTTGCGGGCCGGATGGGCATGCAGTGGATGCGCGAGGAACTTGAAGATCTGGCGTTCCGTGTCCTCAACCCCGAAGGCCGCCAGTCGATCATCCGTCGCTTCATCACCCTGCAACGCGAAACCGGCGACGTGATTCATCGCATCACCGGCGACATGCGGCACGAGCTGGAAAAAGCGGGTATCGAGGCCGAGGTTTTTGGTCGCGCCAAGAAACCCTATTCGATCTGGCGCAAGATGCAGGAAAAGGATCAGGGCTTCTCTCGCTTGTCTGACATCTACGGTTTCCGCATCATCACCCAGACGGAAGAAGACTGCTATAGGACTCTGGGTGCCATCCATCAGCGCTGGCGGGCGGTGCCGGGCAGGTTCAAGGATTACATAAGCCAGCCGAAATCCAACGGTTACCGCTCCATCCACACCACGGTTTCTGGCCGGGACGGTAAACGGGTCGAGGTCCAGATCCGTACCCGGCAGATGCATGACGTGGCCGAAACCGGGGTCGCGGCGCATTGGTCCTATCGCGACGGTGTGCGCACCGAGAACCCATTCGCCGTCGATCCGGCCAAATGGATTTCCAATCTGACCGAGCAGTTCGACAACGAGGAAGATCACGAAGACTTCCTCGAGGCCGTCAAGCTCGAGATGTATTCGGACCAGGTGTTCTGTTTCACCCCCAAGGGCGACGTGGTGAAGCTGCCGCGTGGCGCGACTCCGATCGATTTTGCCTATGCCATTCACACTCGGATTGGTCATGCCTGTGTCGGGGCCAAGGTTGATGGTATCCGCGTTCCGCTCTGGACGCGGCTAAAAAATGGCCAGTCCGTGGACATCATCACCGCCGATGGTCAGACGCCACAGGTCACGTGGCTGGAGATTGCAGTCACCGGCAAGGCCCGTACCGCCATTCGCCGTGCCCTGCGCGAGGTGGATCGGGAACGATTCATCAAGCTTGGCAAGGAACTGGCCCGTTCCGGGTTCGAGCACGTGGGCCGCAAGGCGACCGACAAAGCGCTCGATACCGCCGCAAAACACCTGCGCCTGAAAGATCGGCACGAGCTGCTGGCCCGTCTTGGCAGCGCCGAACTGACCGCGCATGAGGTGGTTCAGGCCGTCTATCCCGAACTTGCCAAGGACGACGGCGACGCCATTCCGCTGCGCCGTGCGGTGATTGGCCTGGAGCCGGGGCAGAAGTTCGACCGGGCCCCCTGCTGTCAACCGCTTCCGGGGGAACGTATCGTCGGCATCACCTATCGGGGCAAGGGCGTGGTCGTGCATGCCATCGATTGCGATCGGCTCAGCGAGTTCGAAGGCGAACCTGACCGGTGGGTCGATCTGCACTGGCACTCGGGCACCCACCCGGCCGTCTATGGCGCGACTTTGGATCTGACCATTGGCAACGACGCCGGAGTTCTGGGGCGTATTTGCACATTGATCGGCGAGAAAAAGGCCAATATCTCGAACCTTGAGTTTGTTGATCGCAAACCGGATTTTTATCGCCTTCTGATCAATGTCGAGCTGCGCGACCTTGAACAGCTTCACTCACTCATGCTGATGCTAGAGGCGGAAAGCGATGTTGCTGCGGTCGAACGGTATCGGGATCAGGTCAAAACTTCGGTTGCGGCTGGCTGAGAAGGGGTGATCACGGGTGGTATTCAAGCGCCGAGACCGACGCTCTCCAGTCCAGATCGCATCGGATTTCGTCTATCCGCGTGGCGGATGGACCCGCGCCTTCCATTACGTGAAACACCGCGTCCGGCGCTTGCCGGATACCCCTGACCGGATCGCGCGCGGCATAGGGGCGGGTGTTTTCGCGGCCTTTACTCCGTTTTACGGGTTGCATTTTCTTGTCGCCGCCATTGGCGCAAGGCTGATCAAAGGCAATCTTCTGGCCGCGCTCAGCGGCACGTTCTTTGGCAACCCGCTCACGTATGTACCGATTGGGGTGATCTGTCTTCAGACCGGGCATTTCCTGCTGGGCACCGAATACGAAGAAGGCGACACACGGGGGCTGATGGGCAAATTCGCCAGTGCCATAGGGGATCTCAAGAACAATTTCTTGGCGTTGTTTACGGATCGCGTGGCCGACTGGCACGGGCTGTCGCAGTTCTACGACGACGTCTTCTACCCCTACATGATCGGTGGGATCATTCCGGGCGTCGTTGCGGGTGTGATCTGCTATTACCTCAGCCTGCCGTTGATACTGACGTACCAGCAGCGCCGTCGCGCCAAGATCAAGGCGAAGTTTGATGAAATCAAGCGTTTGGCCGAAGATTCGGCTGCCGTTTCTTCGGCAGAGCCTCTAGGCTCGGGCCAAAACATGCAAAAGGAATCGAGGGATGTCTGAGAACCATCTGCGTCTGGGTGTGAACATCGATCACGTGGCCACGGTGCGCAATGCGCGGGGCGGGGACTATCCGGATCCGCTGCGCGCCGCCAAACTGGCGGAAGAGGCAGGCGCCGACGGCATCACCGCGCATTTGCGCGAAGATCGACGCCATATCTCGGACGCCGATATCGACGGGCTGATGGAGGTTCTGTCGGTGCCGCTGAACTTTGAGATGGCCGCGATGCCCGAGATGCAGAAAATCGCCTTGCGCCATAAGCCGCACGCGGTTTGCATCGTTCCCGAAAAGCGCGAGGAGCGCACCACCGAGGGCGGTCTTGAAGTCGCGCGCGAGGAAAACAGGCTGGCGCATTTCATCGCGCCTTTGCGTGATGTCGGCTGTCGGGTGTCGATCTTCATCGCCGCCGATCAACGCCAGATCGAGGCCGCGCACCGTATCGGTGCTGAGGTAATCGAACTGCACACCGGCGCCTATTGCGACGCCTATGCCGAAGGCCGTATCGAGGATGCCGAACGCGAGCTTGAAGCACTGCGCCAGATGTCCTCTTTCGCCCATTCGCTGGGGCTTGAGGTTCATGCGGGCCATGGCCTGACCTATGACACTGTAAAGCCGGTTGCCGCTTTCCCCGAGGTCAAGGAACTGAATATCGGTCATTTCTTGATTGGCGAGGCGATCTTTCTGGGTCTGACCCCGGCCATTCAGGAAATGCGCCGCCTTATGGATGAGGCGCGGGCGTGATCACCCCCGGCTTTGTCGCCATCTGGCTAGCCTGGCTGATGGCTGGCGGCTCTCCCGGCCCCGCGACGATGGGCATTGCCGGAACAGCCATGAACGAAGGCCGCACCGCTGGGCTGGCCTTTGCACTGGGCATTTGCGTTGGATCTGCCGCGTGGGGCATTGCCGCCGCGCTTGGCCTGTCTGCGATCATGCTGGCCAATGTCTGGGTGTTCGAGGTGATCCGCTATATCGGCGTAGCTTATCTGGGCTGGCTGGCGCTGAAGGCCCTGCGCCGTGCGATGACCTCGGACGAGGTCGCTTTGGGCAAACCGGTCACGGGTACTTTGCCGACCATCTTTGCCAAGGGCGCGGCAATTCACCTGACCAACCCCAAGGCGATCCTCAGCTGGGGCTCGATCTATGCCATCGTCGCGCCCAATGATGCCAGCCTGTCGATGCTGCTGGGTTATTTCGCCATGCTCTATGCCGGATCGCTTTTGATCTTCATCGGCTATGCATTTCTGTTTTCATCCGAGCGCATGGTCCGCACCTACAGCCGCGCCCGCCGCTGGTTCGATTTCGCCTTCGCCGGGTTCTTTGGTGTGGCGAGTTACAAGATCCTGACGGTGAGATTGTCATGATCCTCGGCATCGGTACGGACCTCGCAAACATCGACCGCATTCAGGGCACGCTTGACCGGTTCGGCGACCGGTTCCGCAATCGCGTCTTTACTGACACCGAACAGCGCAAGGCCGAACGCCGCGCCGACACCGCAGGTACTTATGCCAAACGCTGGGCCGCGAAAGAGGCCTGTTCCAAGGCGCTGGGTACCGGTTTGCGCATGGGCATCGCGTGGAAAGACATGGCCGTCACCAATCTACGCACCGGCCAGCCCGTGATGCATGTGACAGGCTGGGCCGCCGAGCGGCTGCGCGAAATGACGCCAGAAGGGCACGAGGCGATCATCCACGTCACGCTGACCGATGACCATCCCTGGGCGCAGGCTTTCGTGGTGATCGAGGCGCGGCCGCTTCAAGATCTCACCACGCAGCCTTGACTCGCCCCCATCGCCCCCGCATGTAGCAGCGAAGCCAAGCAAAGAACTGGAGAGAGCAGTATGGCCGAGGAAGCCAAGACCGGAAATCCCGTCTGGGAGACGATCAAAACCATCGTCTATGCGCTGCTGATTGCCGGCGTGTTCCGTACCCTCTTCTTTCAGCCGTTCTGGATCCCCTCGGGCTCGATGAAGCAGACGCTGCTGATCGGTGATTTCCTCTTCGTCAACAAGATGGCTTATGGCTATTCCTATGCATCCTGCCCCAGCCTGATCATCCCCAGCGTCGGCCTGAATGTGGACGCAGAAGACATCTGTGGCTGGATGAAGGGCGACGACGACAGCCGTATCTGGGGCGGTGATCCGGAACGTGGCGATGTCATTGTCTTTCGCCATCCGGTCACCGGGCGTGATTATATCAAACGCCTGATCGGGTTGCCGGGCGACCGGATCCAGGTCCGCGATGGCCAGATCATCCTCAATGGCACTCCGGTTCCACAGCAGCCCGATGGCGTGTTCACCGAAGTTGCAGAACCGCAGGGCCCGCAGCGTCTGCGCCCGCGCTGTGAAAACGGTCCTGTCGGTATTGGCGGCACCTGCGAAAAGTCGCGCCTGATCGAAACCCTGCCCAATGGCGTTTCCTATGATGTGTTGAACATCGGCAACCAGGCATCGGACAATACCGGCATCTATACCGTGCCCGAGGGCAACTATTTCTTCATGGGTGACAACCGTGACAATTCCAGCGACAGCCGTCTGCCGCAATCTGCCGGTGGTGTGGGATACGTGCCTTATGAAAACCTGATCGGTCGCGCCGACCGGATCATGTTCTCGTCTGCCGGCCGTTCGATGCTGTTCTTCTGGACATGGCGGTCGGACCGCTTCTTCAAGGCGGTCAATTGAAGCTTTCGTCTGAGATAAAGGCGTTCCAGCGGCGATTGGGGTATGAGTTCAAAAACCCCGAACTGCTGGTGCGTGCGCTGACCCATGGCTCGGTGTCTTCGTCCACCCGACCAGACAATCAGCGGCTGGAGTTTCTGGGCGACCGCGTTCTGGGCCTTGTCATGGCTACCGCGTTGCTTGAAGCTGACAAAAAAGCCTCCGAAGGCCAGTTGGCCCCCCGGTTCAACGCATTGGTCCGCAAAGAGGCCTGCGCAGATGTAGCCCGCCAGATCGATCTGGGCGCGGTCCTGAAACTGGGCCGCTCCGAGATGCTGACTGGTGGCCGCCGCAAGCAAGCGCTGCTGGGCGACGCGATGGAGGCCGTGATCGCCGCCATCTACCGGGATGCGGGGTTCGAGGCCGCCCGCGATGTCATCCTGGCGCTTTGGGGGGACCGCATCCACGAGGTCGAGGCAGATGCGCGTGACGCCAAGACCTCGTTGCAGGAATGGGCGCAGGCGCGTGGACAAAAGCCGCCCACATACGTCGAAGTCAAACGCAGTGGTCCAGACCACGCCCCGATATTCACCATTGCGGCCCGCCTTCAGGACGGCGCCGAGGCACAGGCCACCGCAGGATCCAAACGTCAGGCCGAACAGGCCGCGGCGAAGGCTTTGCTGGAACGGTTGAGTCCGGCCAGCTCGTCCTAGGGGCATGAAGCTCAGACCAGCCCGGAAATCGGACGCCGCCAGCCTGGCCGCGTTGTCGCTTGAAGTCTGGATCGGCACATACCTGCGCCATGGCGTAAGCTCTTTCTTCGCCGAGTTTGCATTGTCCGAGTTCACAACCGCACGGTTCGAAACGCTGCTTGAGGCAGGGAGTGATCTTCTGGTGGTGTCTGAAAACCGCGATGGAATCGATGGCTACATTCGGTTGGCAGAGGGCCGTGATCCACCCATTGACGGGCTTTCCGATCTTGAGATCGTGACCTTTTACGTGCAGCCGCGCCACCACGGAAAGGGCATCGGGTCAGCTTTGTTGCAGGTGGCCATTGACCATTGCCGGAACAAAGGCCGCACCGAAATCTGGCTGACGACCAATTCCCAGAACGCTCCGGCCATCGATTTCTACCTGTCCAAAGGCTTCCGTCAGGTCGGCGTCACGGATTTCCGGATTGCAGACCAAGCCTATCCGAACCACGTTCTGGCGTTGAACATGTCACCACTGGGCTAGCGTCAAATCACCCGGATGAACCCGGCCAGTCCGGTTTTCTGGTGTTCGATCACGTGGCAATGAAACGCCCAGTCGCCGGGATTGTCCGCGACCAGCGCGACGTCGACGGTCTCGTCTTTCAACAAAAGCATGGTATCGGACAGCAACGGTGGCAGTTTGCGCAGGTTCGACGTCAGCGGAACGAAGGCCAGCCCGTGCAGGTGGATCGGGTGCAGGTTGGGCGATTCATTGCGCAGTCGCAGAACATAGCTCTTGCCCCGTTGCAGCACGGCCATTGGCCCGGTTCCCTGCGCCGCATCGCCTGGCCAGGGCGTGCGGTTGATCGACCAGAAACTATAGCCCAACGACCCGCAGAACCCGTCATTCGGGGCGCCGCCTTCCGGGGTCCAACCGAACACGAATTCATGCAACTCGGCCTGATCCAGATCAGGGCGCGCGACTGGGTTTGCCCGCAATGGGCGCAGCTCTTGCAGGTCTCGTGCAATGGTTTTGCCCATAGCCCGCAACCGGACCATAGTGCGGTGTTTCTGCCCGGGAAACTTGGCCACCAGCAGGGCTGACTGCCCCTCGTCGTCCGGCATCCGAACCGCCAGATCCACCCGTTGACCCGGGGCCAGCAAGAGTGGCTTGGCTGCTGTGGGCAGTGTCACGTCTGTTTCTACCGGATGTCCGTCCCATGCGATGATCCGGACCTCGGCCCCTTCGGGATGCAAAGTGTAGATACGGGTCGTATCCGTGTTGACCACCCGCACACGCACCAGACTGCCCGCCGCGTGGTCATACACTGCCTCGCTCTGCCAGTTGGCGGTCTGCACGTTGCCAAACGTGCCCGCCCGCGCAGCGCCGCGGGCAGTATAAGCCGGCAGAAACGCGCCATCTTCGTCCAGCCTGAAATCCCGCAGATTGATCACCTGCTCGCTGTCGAATCCCGGGTCTTCCGGTTCGGCAACCACCATCAAACCGGTCAGCCCTCGGGCCATCTGGTCCATCGTCATGCAATGAGGGTGATACCAATACGTGCCCGCATCCGGCGGTGTGAATTCATAGGTAAAGCTCTCGTTTTCGCCGATGGGCATCTGGGTCAGGTAGGGTACCCCGTCCATCTCGTTGCGGATGCGCAGCCCGTGCCAATGCATCGCAGTATAATCGGGCAGGGTATTGCGCACCGTCAGACGCAGTGTTTCGCCCTGACGCCCGTAAAGAACCGGTGGTGGCGCATCTGGTGACAGGCTGACCATCCCTGTGGTCAGCTGATCGCGCAACCGATAGCTGGCAGGTTGCAACACCAGCTCCTGCGCAGCATCGCTGGCCGTCAGAGGCAACGCTCCCAATCCCAAAACACTTGCAGCGGCGCTGCTTCCAAGAAGAAACTCGCGACGTTTCATGAAAACCTCACTGAACGGATTTGATGCCGGGCTGGGAATGGCTGGGCGTCTGCGTTCATCTGACATCGAAACCGCATGGCCGCAATGCGACAAATCCCTCTGGCCCGTCGAAGCTTTCTGCTATAGGGGTGCGCACTTGCAAACAGGATCGCCAGACTCATGACCACACGCGCCGGATTTATCGCCCTGATCGGAGAGCCCAATGCGGGCAAGTCAACTCTGCTGAACCGCATGGTCGGGGCCAAGGTTTCGATCGTGACGCATAAGGTTCAGACCACCCGCGCGCGTATCCGCGGAGTGGCGATGGAAGGCGCCGCGCAACTGGTCTTCGTCGACACGCCCGGCCTGTTCAAACCCCGCCGCCGCCTGGATCGCGCCATGGTAGCTGCTGCATGGGGCGGGGCCGCAGATGCGGACGTCGTTGTCCTGATGGTTGAAGCGCATCGTGGTATCACCGAAGGGGTTGAGCGCATTCTCGAAGGTCTGGAAGAGATCGGGCAGGGCCGCACAATCGCGTTGGCGATCAACAAGATCGACAAGGTGCCGTCCGAAAAGCTGCTGGCGCTGACCAGTGACCTGAACGCACGCTACCCGTTTGCCGAAACCTTCATGATCTCGGCTGAAAAGGGCCACGGCGTCGAGGATCTGCGTAAGTGGCTGGCCTCTGAACTGCCTGAAGGCCCCTGGCTCTATCCCGAAGATCAGATCGCCGATCTGCCCCTGCGCATGATCGCCGCGGAAATGACGCGCGAGAAACTTACTCTTCGCCTGCATCAGGAATTGCCCTATCAGCTGACTGTCGAGACCGAGAACTGGGAAGAACGCAAAGACGGCTCTGCCAAGATCGATCAGGTCATCTATGTCATGCGTGACGGCCACAAAGGCATCGTGTTGGGCAAAAAGGGCGAGACCATCAAGGCCGTCAGCCAGGCTGCGCGGGCAGAGCTGGAAGAATTCCTCGACCGCAAAATTCACCTGTTCCTGCAAGTGAAGGTCCGGCCCAACTGGCTGGAAGAATCCGAGCGTTACTCGGAAATGGGTCTGGATTTCAAAGACGGAAACGCATGACCCGTCTGACGGCCGAGTTCTGGGTCCACGCCTATCTGGCGCGGCTGCGATTTCAGGATATCCCGGCCTATGTGGTGGCCCATGGCGATGACACGGCAGGCGCAGTTCTGGTCAAGCTGAACACGCTGGATGGACAGGCCGTTGCGTTCCAACGCAGCTTTGATCTGATGAGTGGTGAACGAAAATGGGTCGAACTCTCGTCTGGCCCGGAGGGTGACGTGGACCAGGCCATCCAGCGTCAACGTGGCTTTGACCCGGACCTCTGGGTGATTGAGGTCGAAGACCGGCAGGGGCGGCACCTGCTGGGCGAAGAGGGGCTGGAGTGACCACGATTCAGAAGGGTCTTTGACGCCGAGGTCAAAGCGACTATTTTATTGCTGCAATTGGCCCGTAAGGCCTGACGTGTCCTACGGACCGAGCGCAACCAAGAGGGGCTTTCGTGACTGAAACGCTTGCGGAGAAACTGGAGAAATCGGAACTCGGCCACTGGATGCAGCGGTTCGAGGGCTTCATGGTCTTTGTCGGCGTTGTCGGGCCTTTTGCCACGCTTCCACAACTGATCAAGCTCTACTTTACCCATTCCGAACACGCGACCGGTCAGTCGCTTCTGTCCTGGTCTCTCTATGCCGGGCTGTCCTTCCTGTGGTTTGCCTATGGTATGGTGGTGGGCAAGCTGCCCATCTATGTGGGCAACGGACTCTCGATGGTGCTGAACTTATTAATGGTCATCGGCATCCTAATTCACGCAGGTGTAACGTTCTGAACCTCCCGCCGCCTTAGGTTTTTCTCACTATCAAGTTCGCAAGTGGTTTTCAGCGCCATCAACCTGCGTCGCCAAAATAGACAAAGCTCATCTTGTTCCCGTCAGGGTCGCGTGCATAAGCGCCAAAAAAGTTCGGACCATATTGGGGGCGGTCACCCGGATCACCTTCGTCTGCTCCGCCATTTGCAAGCGCGGTTGCGTGCGCATCGCGAACTTCCGCTTCGTTTTGGCACAGCAGACCAACCATGTTCCCGTTTCCGATCGTCGCGACTTCTTTGTCGAACGGTGTCGCGACCCATATGCATCCGCCGCCACGCAGCTCATAGCATACAGCGTGCGGCATATACTCGGCGATGACCTTTCCGCCGATCTGGGGAACAACCGCGTCATAGTATTTCCGCGCTTTGGCAACGTCGTTAGAACCGATCATGACATAGTTAAGAGACATTTTTGGAATCCCACTTTAAGAACATAAGCGGAACATTAATACCTGAACTGGATTCAAGCAATGCGTTTTTCGGAATAGTTTTGGCGACCCCCGACCTACCCGGACAGGGCAACTGACGGGGTTTCTATCGGTCTGTGGGTCAGCTGACGCGTTCTACCGGGGCCTTTGGAATGAAAGGCTGATATTCTTCCCCACGGTCTTCGCTCGCCTTTGGATCACGTGCCATCTCCGCCGTTCCACCCGTCTTCGTATTCGCCCAACATTCTGGACAGGTGCAGCAGAGACGCAAAAAAGCGGGCGTAGACATCCCGTGACAACATCGGCTTGTTGTCATCCAGCACCTGCACAAGTTCGACGACGGCCGAAGCAAACGTCTCATAGACCTGCATGTCTGCGGCTGTCGGATCCGGCGTCCAGATTTCGTGTTTGTCGTAATACACGGCAGGTTGCGGTTCGTCATCTATCATGGCGCGGCCCCTTCTGTTTGAAGCGCAGGTGGGGGTTGCGAGAACGTGCACAAAACGGGTGGCACGAAGTCACAAAACTATGGCGCCTTCGGAAAAAGGACTCTCGTCGAAAGCGGGAAAAGAAGTTCCGCTCTTGCGCGCCGACGTCGCTTGGGATTTTCTGCGATCCAACCCAACCAACGGCAGGGCTGAGTTTTGGACTGGCGCGATCACGGAATACTCCTGACTTTACGCCGCCATGGCGAAACAGCGGCGATTATCGAGGTCTTCACCGAAGGCCATGGTCGTCATGCCGGTGTGGTGCGTGGTGGGACCAGCCGCAAGATCGCGCCGATCCTGCAACCTGGCGCGCAACTGGACGTGCTGTGGCGCGCGCGACTGGAAGAACATATCGGCACCTTTCAGGTCGAACCCCTGCGGTCCCGCGCGGCAGCCGCGTTTTCAGGGCGGCTGGCACTGTCCGGGCTGAACGCTGTCGTCTCTCTCTTGTCCTTTTGTTTGCCCGAACGGGAACCACACGCCTCGCTCTATACACGGACGGAACAGTTGATGGACCTGCTGGGGCAGGACGAGATCTGGCCTCTGGCTTATCTGCGATGGGAACTCGCGCTGCTGGACGAACTTGGCTTTGGCCTTGATCTGACAGCCTGCGCAGTGACAGGTGTGACCGAAGGATTGATCTACGTATCGCCCAAAACAGGCCGTTCCGTTAGTGCGAATGGCGCCGGTGATTGGGCGGACAAGCTGTTGCCCCTTCCGCCCTGTCTGCGCGGGGAAGGCACTGCGCCCGACGCCGAGATCGCAGAGGCCCTGCGCACGACCGGGTATTTCCTGGAGCACCGCGTCGCGCCGTCTTTGGGGCATAATCCGCTGCCCGAAGCGCGGGCCAGGTTCGTGGATCAGGTCACTCGGCGGCTGTGAACACCATCTCGTGCCCATCCTCGTTTCGCAGGATCAGCACATTGCCTGACACTTCGGATTGGGTCATGGTCATGAGGGCGGCAAAGTAGAACCCTTCCGCTTCGAGCCCCGCACAGGCGGCGCGCGTCGCGCTGAGGTTCTGAACCTCAAACCACGGGTAGGGCGCGTTGAGTGTACCGTCATAGCTGTTGCACGGAGCGTTTCCGGAAATCCTGCCTTCTTCGGGAAACCGCAGCAGAGCACTCGCCTCATAGGGCTGACCATCGATCTCCTGCAGCACCCAAATCTGGTCCGCCGCACCATAGGCCGCAACGGTTTCGTCCTTGTCGCATTGGAACAGTGCCATCAAAGGCAGGGTCAGGATCAGGCGTGTCATAGCTGGGTCTTAGCGCATCGGGGTTGTCGGCGGAACCACGGTCAGTAGGGGAGGGACCCGTTCAGCAGTTGCTCGCGCACTTCCTGCCTGGGTTTCCAGTTATAGCGCGTATCCTCGCGCACCGGCGCCCAGTACAATGCGCCACTGTTGCGCCAGGGATCAAGGATGATGCCGTCATACATCGAATCCCCCTTGGCGCTGATAGACGCCGAATGGTGGATAATTCGAAAGGATGTCGGCGGAGAAGTGGCCCAATTCAGGTCCAGTGTCCGGAAGTTTTCCTGCCGCAGCCGCTTGGTCATGGCTTCGGCCCAGTCATTGCACAACCCTTTTTCACGGAACCCGTTAATGACCTTGGCGTTGTGGACGATGGCCGGGTCGGTGACATTCCAGTCCCGCGCCAATTGCTGCGAATAGGTGTAGGCGATGGTTGCCGCCTTCTGGGCTTCAACCGGATCGACATCCGGCCCAAGCCTTTGGATCGACTGCGCAAGCGTCTCGATATCACTTTGACTGGCCGTTGGCGCAGGGGTGGTGCAGCCCACAAGAAAGAGGGTCGTCAGAGTGGCGCAAAGGACGAAGAAGGATCGGGTCATGCAAAGTACCAAATGCTGATCGGGTTGAGTCAGGTCCAGCTGACGCTGTAACGGTGAAAGTGCCGGGATCAAAGGGGGAAGTTTGGACACGTGCCAGTCACACGTGTCGTTGTAGAGGCGCTGAAGGGCGTCGATGTGGGCCTGTACAAAACGGAAGGTTCCAAGGACAGAGTGCGTACAAACCCCACCGTAAAGAAAAAGACCCGGCGCAAAGGCCGGGTCAGTTGGGGAAACGGGGTGCCGGTTCCGGTCACCCGAGCAGACGTCGTGCTATGACCTGTGCCTGAATCTCGGCAGCCCCTTCGAAAATGTTGAGAATGCGCGCGTCACACAGAACGCGGCTGATCTTGTATTCCAGCGCAAAGCCATTGCCGCCGTGGATTTGAAGCCCGTTATCGGCTGCTGCCCAGGCCACCCGGGCGCCTAGCAGCTTGGCCATGCCGGCCTCAAGATCACAGCGCTGGCCGTGGTCTTTCTCCCACGCGCTGAAATAGGTCAGCTGGCGCGCAATCATGATCTCGACCGCCATTATTGCCAGCTTGCCCGAGACACGCGGGAAGTTGATTAGCGATTTGCCGAACTGCTTGCGGTCGATCGCATATTGCATGGCGATATCCAGCGCGCTTTGCGCCACGCCGATAGCGCGAGCGGCAGTCTGGATGCGGGCGCTTTCAAAGGTTTCCATCAGCTGTTTGAAACCCTTGCCTTCTTCACCCCCCAGCAGGTTTTCACCCTTGATGTGGAAGCCGTCAAAGCCCAGCTCGTATTCCTTCATGCCGCGATAGCCCAGAACCTCGATCTCACCACCGGTCATGCCGGGAGTGGGGAAGGGGTTCTCGTCCGTGCCCGGTGTTTTTTCGGCCAGGAACATGGACAGGCCGCGGTGATCGGTGCTGTCGGGATCGGTCCGCGCCAGCAGGGTCATGACATGGGTGCGCGCGGCGTGGGTGATCCAGGTCTTATTGCCGGTGATCCGGTAATCACCGTTCTCGTCCTTCACGGCACGGGTGCGCAGGCTGCCAAGATCCGAGCCGGTGTTGGGTTCAGTGAAGACAGCGGTCGGCAGAATTTCGGCGCTGGCCAGTTTCGGCAGCCAGTTGGCCTTTTGCTCGTCTGTGCCGCCGGCGATAATCAATTCGGCTGCGATTTCCGAACGGGTGCCCAGTGAGCCAACGCCAATGTAGCCACGCGACAGTTCTTCGGACACAACGCACATCGAGGCTTTGGACAGGCCGAAACCGCCAAACTCCTCCGGGATGGTCAGCCCGAAAACGCCCATTTCCGCCAGCTCTTCGATGATTTCCAGCGGGATCAGCTCATCCTTGAGGTGCCATTCATGGGCATACGGTTCGACCTTTTCCTGCGCATAGCGGCGGAACTGGTCGCGGATCATTTCAAGTTCTTCGTCCAGGCCCGACGCGCCGAACATGGTGGCACCGGCCTGATCCTGCATCAGCTCGACCAAACGGCTGCGTGCGGCTTGTGAGTTTGCCTGCGCCATCAAGGTCTGTACTTCGGACGACTGAAAGCCCGACAGCGCATCCCAACCGAGACCCATATCCTGAAGGCGCACGACTTCGCCCTGGTTCATCGGGATGCCACCTGCGACCTGATGCAGGTACTCGCCAAAAGCTATCTGGTGAAGCAACTGCTCGACTTCGCCGAACTTGCCTTCGGCCTGAAGTGCTTCGGCCCAGCGCTGCATCTGTTGCAGCGACTGATTATACGTGGCCAGCCAGGCCAGACCATGTGCGGCGGTCTGGTTTGCTTCGATCAGAGCGCCAGAGATACGGCCATCTGCCGAGACCATGCGGCGCACGGATTCACGGGCCTTTTCAAAAACGGCTTCTACCGCGGGTACGGCAGCCCGGGTCATATTCAGAAGATCGGGCAAAACTGCAGCAGTTGTCATCTCGGTCATATCCTGTCCGTCGTGGGCCATGAATCGCGTCCTTTCCTCGGTCGTCTGGTCATATCATGCTGCACGTGCAGCGCAACAAAAATACCAATTATGATGTAAAAAAGTTCAAATATTACCCCATCATTTTTGCAATGCAGAAGAATATCCAGATGATATCTAGGGGGAATGAACCTGTTTTCCATTCTCTCGCCGCAGGAACTGCTGTTGGCCATGGCCGTCGCTTTTGCCGCAGGGTGGATCAAGGGTATAGTTGGCTTTGCCATGCCCATGGTGTTTGTGTCAGGACTTAATTCCTTTTTGCCGCCGGATCTGACGTTGGCGGGTCTGATTTTGCCGACACTTGTAACCAATGGGCTTCAGGCACTTCGGGGTGGGGCCAGCGCAGCCTATTCTGCAATCCTTCGGTTCCGGGTATTTCTTGTTGTTGGCGGCCTCTTACTGGTGCTGAGTGCGCAGCTTGTCGCACTGGTCCCGAATTCTGTTTTTCTGATCCTCATCGGTGCATTCGTATCTGTGTTCGTTCTGTTTCAATTACTGGGCGCCCGTCTGACTCTGAGCCGCCCGTCACAGGGTATTGAGGCCGTGATCGGAGGCATTGCGGGTTTCGTCGGCGGCATGTCGGGAATATGGGGTCCGCCGACGGTTGCCTATCTTACGGCTTTGAATACACCCAAGAAGGAACAGATTCGAATACAAGGTGTCATTTATGGGCTGGGCGCGGTGCTTTTGCTAATTGCCCATCAGATGTCCGGTATTGTTCGCGCGGAGACGATCCCATTTTCCGCGACCTTGGTTCTTCCTGCTTTGGCGGGGATGTGGGTGGGCATCAAGCTGCAGGACCATTTTGATCAGGCCAGTTTCCGAAAGGTCACACTGTTTGTCTTGCTGGTGGCCGGCTTGAATTTACTGCGGCGGGGCCTGATGGGGTGACACCTTAAACCTGTCGCTTGTCGGCAAACCTGAAGGCAAAATACAGACCCAGCATCAGGAAGAACAAGCCTGATATATCGCCGATCAGGAAAGCGATGTATTCGACCGTCGCACTGCCAAAAGCCAAATTGGTCAACCCGGAGACAAGGAAGGACGTGATGACGCCGACGCCCATCACACATATCCAGCAGGGTTTGCGGTCTGGGCGGGGAAACAGGTTCCACCCGATTGCTTTGAGAAGATAAAAAATGGCCGGGACAGTCAGAACTGCAATCGCGATGGCCATCAGGCGGCTGGGCAGGAATACGTCCGTTCCACCCAAATAGGCGAAAACGATGAACACGCCAGGCAACAACGCGAAAATGGCGCGCCACCCCAACAGCCACGCCGTCAGAACCCGTACACCATGCGGCAGAAACAACAGGCTCGCCCGGCTTGGATACTCCGGGAAAAACACGTTCTGCAACGGCATAAGAACGGCGAAGGTAAGGATCGACGCCAGCACATAGGCCAGAGAGGCCAGAAGCGTTTCAGTAGCCCACGCGCGCAAAGTGATCACGGCTCCTTGCGCTCGTGGATCGCTTCATCTGGGCGCATGAACGATGTACCGTCCTCGGTTGGCGCTGCCGCTTTGAGAAAGATAGCCTTTTTCGACCAGCGATTTCAGCGCGCGGAAGAAAGTCGGGCGCGAAACGCTCTGAACCAACGTGTGCTCAATCAAGCCGAACGTGCGTACTTCCCGATCGGGCTTAGAAAGCTCTTCGGCGGCATAGTAAATGTCGCGCTCAACCGGAGATAGATTTTCCAGGCCTAATGTGCGCTCCATGCTTTGCATCAATTTGCGCAGTTCGGTGAGTTTCGAGATCTCAGTCATAATGTTACCTACAGTTTTCCGTGCCGTTTGTCGCCTAATTGCGACCATTTGAGTCATTCTGAATGATGCGCATTTCAGAAAGTCTCGTATTGACACTCATCCCCATTTACTTAGACTAGGTGGCTGATTAGGTTGCTCAATCCCGCGTTGTGAGTGTGCGCACATGAGTGACCCCCAATTAGTTTTCAGCCAGTGCCCGGCGCAAAAGTGCCGGGTTTTTTTGTCACAGCGACTATCAGAGCTAGCGCAAATTGCATTTTGAAACAACGCAATTGTATGTGCTTATTACCACAAACAACCTTAGGGAGAAGTGCGGCAGGCGTAAGGCAAAAGGGGCTTTTCAGCCCCTTTCCCAATTTATCCGATTGCGACGGCTTTGATGTCGTCGTCAATGAAGGGCAGATACTGCTCGAAGTTCTCGGCAAACATCTGAACCAGTTTCTCGGCCTGTTTGTCGAACGCGGCCTGATCGTCCCAAGTGCGGCGCGGGTCAAGCAGAACTTCGGCGACGCCCGGGACAGAGACCGGAACGTCAAAGCCGAAATTGGCATCTTTGCGGAACTCGGCGTCGCGCAGCGAGCCTTCCAGAGCGGCGGTCAACAAAGCGCGGGTTGCGTGGATCGGCATCCGGCTGCCTACTCCATAGGCGCCTCCGGTCCAGCCGGTGTTGACCAGCCAGCAGGTCGCGCCGTGTTGAGCGATCTTGTCCCGCAACAGGTTGCCGTATTCCTCTGGGCGACGTGGCATGAACGGTGCGCCAAAGCAGGTCGAGAAAGTCGGCTGCGGCTCGGTGATGCCACGTTCTGTACCGGCCACTTTTGACGTGAAACCCGACAGGAAGTGATACATTGCCTGTGCGGGCGTCAGCCGCGCGATCGGGGGCAGAACGCCAAATGCATCGCAGGTCAGCATGATGATGTTCTTCGGGTGACCACCCAGTGCGCTTTTGGACGCGTTCGAGATATATTCGAGCGGATAGGCGCAGCGCATGTTCGCAGTCAGTGAGTCGTCGTCGAAATCCAGTTCCTTGGTTTCGGGGTCGAAGACCATGTTTTCGATCACCGTACCGAATTTCGAGGTGGTCGCGTAGATTTCCGGCTCTGCCTCTGCATTCAGGTTGATGGTCTTGGCATAGCATCCGCCTTCGAAGTTGAAGGTGCCGCGATCCGACCAGCCGTGCTCGTCATCCCCGATCAGTATGCGCGAAGGATCGGCGGAAAGGGTTGTCTTGCCGGTGCCGGACAGGCCGAAGAACACGGCGGTGTCGACCGGGTTGCCAACGGCATGGTTGGCCGAGCAGTGCATCGGCATCACACCTTTTTCGGGCAGCATGTAGTTCAGCAGGGTGAAAACCGATTTCTTGTTTTCACCGGCATATTCGGTGCCGCCGATCAGGATCAGCTTGCGGTCGAAATTCATTGCAATCACGGTTTCGCTGCGGCAGCCGTGCTTTGCCGGGTCGGCCTGAAAGCTGGGGCAGTTGATGACCGTGAAATCGGCAGTGAACTCATCCAGATCCTCGCGGTCCGGGCGACGCAGCAGGTGTCGGATGAACAAGTTATGCCACGCCAGTTCAGTGACCATGCGAACATTGATCGCGTAAGCCGGATCAGCACCACCAACCAGATCCTGCACAAAATAGTCACGGCCTTTCATATGGGCCAGCATATCATTGTACAGTGCGTCAAAGCCCTCGGGGCTCATTTCGGCGTTGTTTTCCCACCAGATGGTGTCGGCAACGCTGGCGGTCTTGACGACGTGTTTGTCCTTGGGCGACCTGCCTGTGAATTTACCTGTGGTAACCAGAAACGCACCACCATTGCCAAGTGTGCCTTCGCCGCGCTTCAGCGCCTCTTCGATCAGCGCCGGTTCCATGAAGTTGTAATAGACATTGCCCAGACCCTCGATGCCCTGATCTTCGAGGCGGAATTGCGGGTTAACCCGTCCAGATGTCATGTGTGTCTTCTCCTGTGGCGGCGCGAAGGTCGTTGGCCGTTGCGCCTTTGGGGCAGTGAGCCGGGAAAACCGGCGGCTGAGCGCGTCTTATCACGGTCATTCAGGGCATGAACAGGCGGGTTCGACGCAGTTAGCGCAACCAAGCCCGAGTTTAGCGCCATCAGAAATTCAATGTCGGAAAAGCGGGCAGATTTTTGCGGGCATCAAGGCAAATTTGCCGCAGACCTGCCGCAACAAAGGCATGATTCGCAGTTACGGATTGATTCGGCGTCTTAAAACCGCCAACAATGCCTTACAAATAAGCGAATTATTGCGCGAGTGAGCAGGAATAGGGGTGAGCCCGATGTCAAAGATTGCACTTGTGGATGACGACAGAAACATACTGACGTCTGTATCCATGACTCTCGAAGCCGAAGGTTTCGAGGTTGAAACTTATAATGATGGCCAGGCCGCGTTGGATGCGTTCAACAAGAAACTGCCGGACATGGCTGTTCTGGATATTAAGATGCCGCGAATGGACGGCATGGATCTGCTGCAACGGCTGCGTCAGAAGACGCAGATGCCGGTGATCTTTCTGACCTCGAAGGACGATGAGATCGACGAGGTTCTGGGCCTGCGCATGGGCGCGGATGACTATGTAAAGAAGCCTTTTTCGCAGCGTTTGCTGGTCGAACGCATTCGGGCTTTGCTGCGCCGCCAAGAGGCAACAAGCGGCGACGCGGTAGCAACCAACAGTAGTGATACTAAAGTCATGGAACGCGGCGACCTGAGAATGGATCCGTTGCGCCATGCGGTCAGCTGGAAAGGGAATGATGTGTCCCTGACCGTGACTGAGTTCCTGCTGCTTCAGGCGTTGGCCCAACGTCCGGGTTTTGTCAAAAGCCGCGACCAGTTGATGGATGTCGCCTATGACGATCAGGTTTATGTGGATGACCGCACGATCGACAGCCACATCAAGCGCCTGCGGAAAAAAATGCGCGCGGCTGATTCCGAGTTCTCGGCGATCGAAACCTTGTATGGTATCGGTTACCGGTACAACGAAGAATAGGCGCGGCCGCCTGCAAGAGGTAATGGGGTCTCGTGCGCGACACCGAACAAGCCAGCAAAATGCGCGACGGTGACGTCGTTCTAGGGGATGACTGGGTCATTCCCCAGGACCCCGAGTCAGCGGAGCTGAGGGAAAAGCGATCCCGGAGGAACTTGTTTTCTCTGCGTGGTTCACCTCTGGCGCGCAAAATCATCACTTTCAACCTGATCGCTCTGGTGATTCTGGTCACTGGGTTGCTGTATCTGGACGACTCACGAAAAGAGAAAGTTCAGCAGACTGCCCGCAATCTGCTGGGCGATGCGCTGCTAGTCAGCAACGTGTTTGAAACCCAGCTGCGTCAGGGCGCACAGCAATCCGGGCAGAATGCCGGGAACCTGGACGTCAAGGATACCTTGTCTGGCCTCACCCTGCCCGAAGGGGGCGAGGTTTTTGTATATGACGCCAGCGGCACGTTAATCGGCTGGACACGTGGTGCCCCGCAAGCCTCAGATATGCCGGTTCTTCTGCAATCCGAGGCCGAGATTCAGACCGGCAGCACGGTGATCAGCGACACGCTAAATGCTGTCTGGATGGGTTTGTCGAATCTGCTCAATTGGTCAACTGAAACCGAGGCACCGACGTTGGCGCAGCGTGTTCAGACCATTATTCCGCAAGCGATTGACGGTCACAGCCAGGTGCAGGCGGTACAGGACAGCGCGGGTGAGACGGTTATCGTGGCTGCCGCACCGATCCTTTATGCGGATGTTCCCGCCGGAGCGGTTGCCATTACTGGTCCTGCGGGTGAAATCGATGCGCTTGCCCGCCGTGAGCAGGAGCGCATTCTTCAGATGTTCGTGGTGGCGCTGTTGGTTTCTGTGGGCCTCAGTCTTGTACTGGCCTCGACCATTGCCAATCCGCTGGCTGACCTGGCATCGGCCGCCGAAATGGGCAAGGACCGCGGTACGGGCGTCAACCCCGGGCGCATCCGTATTCCGGACCTCAGTGGTCGTCCAGATGAAATAGGGCGCCTCAGCCGCGCTTTGCGTGGTATGGTAACCGCGCTTTACAACCGGATCGACGCAAACGAACAGTTTGCTGCTGATGTCGCCCATGAAATCAAAAACCCGCTGGCCAGCCTGCAATCCGCCGTGGGCACACTGCGGATGATCAAACGCGAGGATCAGCGCGACAAACTGCTGAATGTGATTGAACATGATGTTCGGCGGCTGGACCGGCTGGTCAGTGACATATCGAATGCGTCGCGTCTGGATGCGGAACTCGTCAAGGAAGAAGAGCAACCCTTTGACCTGCTCAAGCTGCTGGGCAATCTCGGCCAGTATCTGGGCGAAGATGCCCGATCCAAGGGCATCGACTACATTACGGATCTGCCCTCCGAACCAATTGTGATCAACGGGCTGGAAGCGCGACTTGCGCAGGTCTTTGTCAACCTGATCACCAACGCGATTTCCTTCTGCGAGGAAAATGACGCCATTCGCGTCTGGGTCAGACAGCGAGACAACCGTGTGTTGGTCGTTGTCGAAGACACCGGCCCAGGAATTCCCGAACAGGCGCTCACCAAAGTGTTCAAGCGATTCTACTCGCAGCGTCCGGCGGAACATTTTGGCAATAACTCGGGCCTGGGGCTGGCGATCTCGAAGCAGATTGTCGAAGCCCACGGCGGCGTGATCTGGGCGGAAAACATCCGCCCGACCGAGGCCGACATCACGTCGGATCCGCTGGGTGCCCGTTTTGTTGTAGGGCTGCCCGTTTAAATCCATGCACGTTGATACACTGTCACACGCCAAAGGTCAGGACAGGGCCTGTGTACATGCCTCCTGCGTTTCGCTTGCCGGACGCGGGCTTTTGATCATCGGTTTGTCCGGTACAGGGAAGTCCGGTCTGGCGTTACAAATGCTGGCGTATGGTGCGGATTTGGTTGCGGATGACCGCGTCAATTTGGAGATGCAGCATCATCGGGTGTTTGCATCCGCCGTGCCACAGATACGCGGTTTGATCGAGGCGCGTCAGTTTGGCCTGCTCGCAGCCGATCCCACAGGCCCGGTTCCGTTGGATTACGTCGTGGATCTGGACCAGCATGAGCCTCAGCGTCTACCCGATCCTTTGATGATTTCCGTGCTGAGGCAAACTGTTCCCTTGCTTCGGGGCGCGGGGGTGCCCAACTTGGCTGCAGCGTTGATGCAACTCCTGGGAAATGGGCGTGTAAACCCCGAATGGCCGAACAAATGACATCGCAAAGGCGAATCGTACTTGTCACGGGTCCCTCCGGGGCAGGAAGATCCACTGCCATTCATGTGTTGGAAGATCTGGGCTATGAGGCCATCGACAACCTGCCGATGGGACTTTTGCTGCGCTTGCTTGACAGCGCGGACAGCGACCGTCCGATGGCGCTGGGTATAGATGCACGCAATCGCGATTTCTCAACGATCGGCTTCATAGAACTGGCCGAAACACTGGGTCGGTTGGCGCAGGTCGATCTGACGGTTCTGTATCTGGATTGCAGCGATGATGTTCTGGTGCGCCGATTTTCAGAAACCCGAAGGCGGCATCCCGTCGCCAAGAATGCCAGCCCGGAAACCGGTGTTGAGCGCGAAAAAGAGCTGCTGACACCGATACGTGAGATCGCGGACACGCTGATCGACACCAGCCTTCTGAACGTGCATCAGCTGCGGGAAGAGGTCGAGAATTGGTTCGCACCACAAGGCGGGCGGCATCTGGCGGTTTCCATCGAATCCTTTTCCTATAAACGTGGACTGCCGCGCGGATTGGACATGGTGTTCGATTGTAGGTTTCTCGCAAATCCCTATTGGCGCCCGGAATTCAGGGCAGCGGATGGTCGACACCCTGACGTTGCGCACTATGTGCAGTCAGACGCAAACTATTTACCGTTTTTTGAAGGTGTGCTGGGCTTGCTGACCCTGCTGTTGCCTGCCTTTCGGGCCGAGGGAAAAGCGCATCTTTCCGTAGCATTCGGGTGTACCGGTGGCCAACACAGATCGGTTGCCCTGGCAGAAGCCGTTGCAAAGGCCCTTGCGGAAGACGGTCAGCAGGTGGCAATTAGACATCGCGAGATGGAACGTCGGTCGTTGAATGTGAGGTCAGATTGATCGGAATTGTGATCGTTGCACATGGGGGGTTGGCTCAGGAATACTTGGCCGCCACTCAACATGTGGTCGGACCGCAGGCCAGCCTCGTGGCGGTCGCGATTGAGGCTGACCACGACCGGGACGAAAAACAGGCCGAAATCTGCCGTGCCGCGGACGAAGTGGACACTGGCGATGGTGTTGTTGTCGTCACCGACCTCTTTGGAGGCAGCCCCTCGAATCTCAGTCTGCGTGCCTGCGCTCCTCAGGACCGGCGTATTCTGTATGGGGCAAACCTGCCGATGCTGATCAAATTGGCCAAAAGTCGCCACTTGCCCATTGGTGATGCCGTCCGCCAGGCAATGGAGGCTGGACGGAAGTACATCAATGCGCAGAATGTGACATTGGATTAAAAGCGGATTATTGAATATGACTAACCGAAGCCTGAAAATAATCAATGAAAAGGGCCTGCACGCACGGGCCTCGGCAAAGCTGGTTGAGGTTGTGGAGGGGTTCGATGCGCATGCTGAGGTGTCAAAAGACGGACTTTCTGCATCAGGCGATAGTATCATGGGCCTTTTGATGTTGGCAGCATCGCGCGGAACAACTATTGACGTCGAGACGTCCGGGCCGGATGCTGAGGCATTGGCAGAAGCTCTGGAAACGCTTGTGAATGACAAGTTCGGAGAGGGGTTTTAAGCCGCCCCGCCGGGACATGAAGAACGGGAAGACCAGGAATTGGCGGAAACAACGCACGAGACCAAGACAAGCCCGGTGGTGGATGGGGCCGCAGATCAGGGTGAGATCTACGACCGTAGAACTCTGACCTATGCAAACTCATTTGACGATGCCTGGACTTCGACGGCCATTCGGGCCATCGAGTGGTGCACAGGCAAGCTGACCATTTTGCGTATGGTCAACAAGTTCGAAAAAAAGAACGAATACTATCGCGGCCAGCGGTTCTGGGGCGGTGCCCTCAAGACTATGGGAATCGACCTGACCACACCGCAGGAACAGATTGACCGCATTCCAAAAACCGGCCCGGTCGTCGTCGTCGCCAACCACCCGCATGGGATGGTCGATGGCATGATTCTCGCCGAGCTGATCGGCCAGGTACGCAGCGATTACCGCATCCTGACTCGTTCGGTTCTGACAGGGCTGGACGAAGCGGCCACATCATTCATGATTCCGGTTCCGTTTCCACATGATCCCGAGGCGCAGGCCAAGATGTTGGAAATGCGCGGCAAAGCTATGGAACATCTCAAAAACGGTGGCGTTGTGGCGCTGTTCCCATCTGGTGTTGTGATGTCCTCGGATGATTGGTTCGGGCCTGCGATCGAGCGGGAATGGAACGTGTTCACCGCCAAGATGATCCGCCGTTCGGGCGCGCGCGTGGTGCCAATTTTCTTTCCGGGCAGTAATTCGCGCTGGTACCAGATAGCCAACCGCGTCTCTGCAATTCTCCGGCAGGGACTGTTGCTGCATGAGATCGTCCGATCCTGCAATAAACCCCAGTCGCCGGTCATCGGCGAAGCGATTTCGGACCGCGATCTGGAGCTGCTGGAGCGCGATCCGCGCGGTTTCATGGCCTGGCTCAGAAATCACACCATGTCTCTGGGCAAGTCGGAACAAACCTGATCCGCGTCTTCATCTGGCTAAAAATATCCCGGGGGTGAGCCCGGGCAAAGTCCGGGCGAGGGGGCTGGCCCCCTCAACGCGTAGGTACCGGAACTTCGCCTCGGTAATCATAAAAGCCGCGCTCGGTCTTACGCCCCAGCCACCCGGCCTCGACATATTTCGTCAGCAGAGGACAAGGACGATATTTGGTGTCGGCCAACCCGTCATGCAGCACGTTCATTATCGCTAGGCAGGTGTCCAGCCCGATGAAATCCGCCAACTCCAGCGGCCCCATGGGATGATTCGCTCCAAGTTTCATTGACTGATCGATGGATTGAACGTTCCCCACGCCTTCATAGAGTGTGTAAACCGCCTCGTTGATCATAGGCATCAGGATCCGGTTCACGATGAAGGCCGGAAAGTCTTCGGCGCTTGCCGCCGTTTTGCCCAACCGATCCACCACCGCTTTGCACGCGTTGAAGGTTTCTTCATCCGTGGCGATGCCGCGGATCAATTCCACTAATTGCATAACAGGAACAGGGTTCATGAAATGAAAACCCATGAACCGTTCGGGTCGATCCGTGCGGCTTGCCAGGCGCGTGATGGAAATCGAGGATGTATTTGACGTCAGAATCGTATGCGGCAGCAGGTGCGGTTGCAGGTCATCGAAAATCGCCTGCTTGATAGCTTCCCGCTCGGTTGCCGCCTCGATAACCAGATCTGTTTGACCCAGTCGCGGCAGTTCCAGCGTGGTCGTGATCCGTTTAAGGGCAGTCTGCATCGCGTCGTCCGTAATCTTGCCCCGCGACGCCTGCCGCGCCAAGTTGCCTTCGATTATGGAAATGGCGCTGTCCAGAGCATCCTGACTGACATCGTTCAACAAGACGTCGTAGCCCGCCAAAGCCATAACATGGGCGATGCCGTTACCCATCTGACCCGCGCCAATCACCCCGACCGATTTAACTTCCATGTTCAGCTGCCTTTGCCCTGGAGGATACCGCGACAGTATCGGCAGACCGGGGCAGGCGGCAAGAGGATCGAGGCGGTCAATTTTGCTTCAAATGCGCGCATTAGGAAAATCTCAATATCTGTGGCCGCAAGATGGCAGCGGGTGAGATAACGGGGGGCTTGATATGAGCTTTCATCAGACAAACAGCGGCGGGGAGTCCGCCTGTCAATATGCGGATTCGAAACTTTGGTTCCGGGGTCCGCCCGGCGCGCTGGACAAGCCATTTGTGGCTTGCCTGGGAGGAGAGGAAACTTTCGGCAGATTCGTTGATTGCCCGTTTCCGGCAGTGCTGGAGACGCGATTGGGAAAACCGTGCGTGAACTTCGGCAGCCTGTTTTGCGGGGTCGAAGCGTTGTCCACTGATCCGGGGGTACTGAAACTGGTCAATCAGTCAGGCCTGTGCGTGTTGCAGGTGCCGGATCTTCTGCGCCAATCAAATCGGTTTTACCGCGTGCATCCGCGCCGCAATGATCGGTTCCTTGAACCCACCTCAGACTTGCTGGAGCTATACCCCGACGTTGACTTCACTGAAATCCATTTCGTGCGCCATTTGCTGGAGCGGTTAAGCGCCCCAAAGGACGCGCGATTCGAAGTCGTGGTGCAGGAGTTGCGAGAGGCCTGGATACGAACCACAGGAGAATTAATCGGCCGGATCGAACCCAGTGTTGTTCTGCTTTGGTTGCATGTGCAGCGGCAAGCCGGATCGCATATTGACCCTATTGTGCCTGACGCCGCAATGATCCAACAACTGCAACCCCTATGTGCTGATGTTGTAGAGGTTTCGGTACCTGTATCCGCTCGATCAGATGCTCTCGAAGATGTTTTGTTCGGGACGCTGCAGCAGCCGATTGCGGAACACATGATCGGCCCCTCCGCGCATCGAGAGATTGCCGAAAAACTGCTGGTTACCTTGAGGGACCTGAACTGAAAAAGGCCCGCCTGTTGGCGAGCCTTGTTTGGTTTTTGCTGTTTGCGCTTGGCTTTAGCCGAGTTTCTCGGTCAGTTCCGGCACGGCCTGGAACAAGTCGGCGACAAGACCAAAGTCAGCGACCTGGAAGATCGGGGCTTCTTCGTCTTTGTTGATCGCAACGATGACCTTGGAGTCCTTCATGCCGGCTAGGTGCTGAATTGCGCCCGAAATACCGACGGCGACATACAGATCAGGGGCAACAACCTTACCGGTCTGACCCACTTGCCAGTCATTCGGAGCATAGCCCGAGTCAACCGCTGCACGCGACGCACCAACCGCAGCGCCCAGCTTGTCAGCCAGCCCCTCGATCAGTTTGAAGTCTTCTTCCGAGCCGACACCGCGTCCGCCCGAAACAACAACGCTGGCCGAGGTCAGTTCAGGGCGGTCGCTTTCGGCCACCTTGTCCTCAACCCATTCGGACAGGCCGGGGTTGTCGCCAACCGACACGGTCTCAACCGCGGCCGATCCCCCTTCAACGGCAGCGTCAAAGCTGGCGGTTCGGATCGTTACGACTTTCTTGGCGTCGTTCGACTTGACGGTCTGGATCGCGTTGCCCGCGTAGATCGGGCGCTCGAAGGTCGAGCCATCAACAACGCCGGATGCATCCGAGATCACCATCACGTCAAGCAAAGCAGCAACGCGAGGCATCACGTTCTTGGCGTCGGTGGTTGCTGGCGCCACGATGTGCTCGTAGCCATCCGCCAGACCTACGATCAGCGCAGCGGTGGATTCCGCAAGGCGGTGGCCCAGCGACGCGTCTTCGGCGACCAGAACCTTGGACACACCGTCGATCTTGGCGGCGGCCTCACCGGCAGCAGCGGCAGACCCGCCTGCGGCCAGAACGGTAACGTCACCCAGCACTTTCGCGGCGGTTACGGCCTTTGCGGTCGCATCCATCGCCAGTTCGCCGTTGTTCACTTCGGCAAGCAGAAGTACAGCCATTACACAGCCCCCACTTCTTTGAGTTTCTCGACCAGCTCGTCAACCGAGCCAACGATGATACCAGCGGCACGTGCCGGCGGCTCTTCGGTTTTGACGACTTCCAGACGCGGAGTGACGTCGACGCCGTAGTCGGCGGCGGTTTTCTCGTCCAGCGGCTTTTTCTTCGCCTTCATGATGTTCGGCAGCGAAGCATAGCGCGGCTCGTTCAGGCGCAGGTCAACAGTCACGATGGTAGGCATCTTGACACTGATGGTCTGCAGACCGCCATCCACCTCGCGGGTGATCTTGGCGGTGTCACCTTCGATGTCCAACTCGGACGCGAAAGTGCCCTGTGACCAGCCCAGCAAGGCCGACAGCATCTGGCCGGTGGCGTTCATATCATTGTCGATCGCCTGCTTGCCCGCCAGAACAATGCCCGGCTGCTCTTCCTCGACCACTTTGGCAAGGATCTTGGCAACGGCCAGAGGCTCGATATCTGTGTGTACATCGTCAGCCGCCACAACCAGGATTGCGCGGTCCGCACCCATGGCCAGCGCGGTGCGCAGGGTTTCCTGCGCCTGCTTCACGCCGATCGAAACAGCAACGACTTCGTCAGCCTTGCCAGCTTCTTTCAGGCGGATCGCCTCTTCGACTGCAATTTCGTCGAACGGGTTCATCGACATTTTGACATTGGCGAGATCAACACCGCTACCGTCCGCTTTCACGCGGACCTTCACATTGTAGTCAATCACGCGTTTGACAGGCACCAGTACCTTCATTGTAGCGCTTTCTCCTCAAAAAAACGGTAAGCCGCGAAGGCGACTCCACCAATGCTCTCGCCCGACTAGATAGCGCTTGCCGCAGTGGCACAACAGAGCAAAATCGTCACGTCATGGCGTCGGGACGTCGCGTTTTGCAATTTTTTTGCAGAGAGGCGAAAGAATATTACCCGCGACCTCTGCATTTCGCGATCAGCGGTTCGCGCCCGGAACCCACAATACGTCGTCTTTACCGTTTGCGTTTGCGCAACGGGCAGCAACAAAAAACCAGTCGCTGAGACGGTTGAGGTATTTGACCGCCACGTCGTTGACGGGCTCCATATTCGTCAGTTCGACCGCAAGCCGTTCGGCCCGGCGCGAAACGGTGCGGCACACATGCAGATGTGCAGCCAGACGCGAGCCACCGGGCAGGATGAAGCTGCGCAGAGGTTCCAGCGTCTCGTTCATTACGTCGATCTCGGCTTCCAGCCGGTCGATTTGGGCGGACACGATGCGCAGAGGCGGGTAATCGGCCTCTGCATCTTTCTCCATGTCAGGTCGGCAGAGGTCTGCCCCCAGATCGAACAGGTCATTCTGAATGCGCGACAGCGCGATCTCGACATCGACTTCGGCTTCAGTCCGTGCCACGCCGACAAAAGCGTTCAGTTCGTCCACTGTGCCGTAGGCTGCGACGCGGCCCGAGTATTTTGCTACACGCTCGCCATTGCCCAGAGCGGTTTTTCCGTCATCGCCAGTGCGCGTGTAGATTTTGTTGAGTACGACCATTTATTGAACTCCCTGTCCGCGCAGATACACGAAAAGCACGATCAGCAACACGGCGATGAACTGAAAGAGAATGCGCAGGCGCATCATCTTGTTGCTCTTCTTGGCCGCTTCCATGCCGCCTTTGCCGAAATTCGCAATGCCCAGGGCCAAAACAACGACAACCGCCGCCATAGCCAGAAGCAGAATGACCATCAGAAGGTCCATATGAAGTCACCGTCCGGTTTTTTCGATTATCACCCATCTAGCGTCAGAGCGTCGAAAAGCGAACGGGAAATATCGTCTCAGATATCCGAAAGGATGCGATCAGTTGCTTTTGTGGGCAGGATCCGGCGCAGGAACCCCGCGACATATGTCGGGGTGGTCACGTAATAACGCGGTTTTGGTCGTCGCGCCTCGATCGCGTGGGCCAGCTTGTCCGTGACGGCAGAGGCGGGCAATTCAAACCGGTCTGGCCCACTGCTTTCGTAAAGACGCTTCAGTAGTGAGTCCTCATACTTTTCCCGAATGGCCGAGTTTTCCCAGTCGATGTATTTCTCGAACATGGGGATCGCCTTTTCCCGGAGTTTTGAGGTGATGGGGCCGGGCTCGATCAGGGCGACGTGGATGTCGGTATCCCGAAGCTCCAGCCTAAGCGTGTCGGTCAGCCCTTCGATCGCGTATTTCGTGGCGACATAAGCGCCGCGCCACGGGAAGGCGACAAGACCCAGAACCGAGGAACATTGCACAATCCGGCCATGACCCTGTTCCCGCATGACGGGAATGACCTGTCGGGTCAGCTCGTGCCAGCCAAAGACATTAGTCTCAAAAATATGGCGCAGGCCATCTGTCGGAACATCCTCAACCGCGCCGGGCAGGCCATGTGCGCCATTGTTGAACAGGGCATCCAGCGAGCCGCCTGTAGCCTCAAGAACATAAGACAAACCCGACGTGATGCTGTCTGTATCGGTGTAGTCGATTCTGGGACTTTCGAACCCCTGCGCACGCAGGCGATCACAGTCGCGTTGCTTGCGGCAGGATGCAAAAACGCGCCAGCCGCGCGCACGCATTCCGTGTGCCGCGTCCAGACCGATGCCTGACGAGCATCCTGTAATTAGAATCGATTTCTGCATGTGCCTTCCGAACCTGATCCCCGCCCATAGCTATGGCGGGGTTTGCGGCAGGGCAATGACGCTTCGATGTCAGTTCGTTGTTTTCCGGACGAGTGATGCCGAAATCCACCCAACCTGTTGCCCGGGTAACACGCGCAGGCGCAACCAGCCGCTGCCTGAATCTCCAAAGACCTCAACCTGCTGGCCAATCCTGGCCTTGCCGATGATCGGATAGATCGTCCCCGGCCCATCGCGCAGGTTTACGCGGGTTCCTGAAATTTCGCGGATATCCTTGGTGACCTCAACAGGGGCGGGCAGTTCAACCGTTGGCAATTCGGCGTCGGTAGTCACCTGTTCCAAGGAGGCCAAACCTTGCTCCAGTGATGCCAGGGTCAGGGTGACGTTTTCGTCAGCGAACAGCGTGGGGTTCGCCTTCAAGCCAGCCGCAACCTGAGACAACAACGCTTTTGTTTCTGCTTCATCCAGCTCGGCGACAGATTTAGTGACCGGGGGGGCCGATACTGACGGTTCTACTGCAGCACGAACGACCAACGTTTCGGCAGGTGCTGGTTCGACGGCTGGTTTGACAGGTCTTGGCGCAGTGGCAACGCGTTCCGGTTCCGCTGTGCGGACTCCGCGCGGCTCAAAGTCGGGACCTCCGCTCATAACGTAAAAGGTCCAGCCGAGTGCGGCGAAAGTAACAAGTACAAGGCGCGTCATGGCGCATCCCCCAGGTCAATCGTAACAACAAAAAGGCAGCAATTATTCAATTGTTGGAATGATAGCATAATAGTGCGCTTGAGTCGAAAATTCGGGGAAAACACTGACTTGCCTCCCCCTGTTGCAAAAAGCGCGACTTGTCCCCAGTAAAATACGCGTTGCTTGCTTTACCAAGACGTCCTTGCGTCGTATCACATCATATATGAACGATACGATCGACGACCCCAACATGGAGGCCCCCGACAACGGGGGTGAGGTGGCGGAGCCGCTGCGCCGCGCGATAGGCGAGCGTTACCTGACCTATGCGCTGTCCACCATCATGCACCGCGCCCTGCCGGATGCGCGGGACGGATTGAAGCCAGTACATCGGCGAATCCTCTATGCGATGAGAGAACTGCGACTCAGTGCAACCGGAGGCTTTCGGAAGTCCGCCAAGATTTCCGGCGACGTGATGGGCAATTATCACCCGCACGGTGACGCCGCCATTTACGACGCGATGGCGCGTCTGGCGCAGGACTTCAACGTCCGGTACCCGCTGGTAGACGGGCAGGGGAACTTCGGCAACATCGACGGCGACAACCCGGCGGCCTCGCGATACACCGAGGCGCGGATGACCATCGTCGCCGAAGCGCTGCTTGAGGGTCTGAACGAAGATGCCGTCGACTTCCGCGACAATTACGATGGGACACTGACCGAGCCGGTGGTGCTGCCCGCTCAGTTTCCGAACCTGCTGGCCAATGGTGCAAGCGGCATCGCCGTTGGAATGGCGACAAATATCCCGCCGCACAATATTTCGGAACTTTGTGATGCATGTCTGCATCTGATCAAGACGCCAGACGCGCGCGATGATACGTTGCTGAATTACGTGCCGGGTCCAGACTTTCCGACCGGTGGGGTAATCGTCGAGCCACCGGAGAATATCGCGCAGGCTTATCGCAAAGGGCGCGGGTCGTTCCGGTTGCGCTGCAAGTTTGAGGTCGAAGATCTGGGCCGCGGTCAGTGGCAGATCGTCGTCACTGAGATCCCCTATCAGGTTCAGAAGTCCAAGCTGATCGAAAAGATCGCGGAACTGATCCAGACTAAGAAAATCCCGATCCTCGCCGATGTGCGGGATGAATCCGCGGATGACATCCGCCTGATCCTCGAGCCGCGTTCCAAGAACGTCGACCCCGAGGTGTTGATGGGTATGCTCTATCGCAATTCGGACCTTGAGGTGCGGTTCAGCCTGAACATGAACGTGCTGATCGACGGGGTGACGCCGAAAGTCTGCTCGATGAAGGAAGTGCTGCGCGCCTTCCTCGATCACCGGCAAGAGGTGCTTCTGCGTCGGTCCCGCCACCGTATGGCGAAGATTGATCATCGTCTGGAGGTGCTGGAGGGCTTTATCGTTGCTTTCCTGAACCTCGACCGTGTGATCGACATTATCCGTTACGACGACGACCCCAAGGCAGCGCTGGTGCGCGAGGATTGGGGCATTACCCATGTCCGCGCCACCGACGAGTCAGATTATGTCACGCCCAAGCCGGGTGAGGGTGAACTGTCTGAGGTTCAGGTCGACGCCATCCTGAACATGCGCCTTCGCAGCTTGCGTCGTCTGGAAGAGATGGAGCTGGTCCGCGAACGTGACGAGTTAATGCTGGAGCGTGCCAACCTTGAGGACCTGCTGGCCGACGAAGGACTGCAATGGGCCAAGATCGCCGAGCAGTTGAAAGAAACCAAAAAGACCTTCGGCAAAGACTACGAAGGTGGAGCGCGTCGGACCCGGTTCGCTGAGGCCGGGCAGGTCGAAGAAGTGCCGCTTGAAGCGATGATCGACAAGGAACCGATCACCGTGGTCTGTTCTCAGATGGGGTGGATTCGCGCGATGACGGGCCATATCGATCTGAAGCGCGAACTTAAGTTCAAGGATGGCGACGGTCCGAGGTTCATCTTCCACGCGGAAACGACGGACCGGCTGCTGGTGTTTGCCTCGAACGGGCGGTTCTACACCGTTAGTGCTGCCAACCTGCCCGGCGGGCGGGGCATGGGCGAGCCCTTGCGCCTCATGGTCGATCTGCCGAACGAGGTGCAGATCATCGACATTCTGATCCACAAGCCCGGCCGCAAGCTTTTGGTGGCTTCGGGCGCGGGCAACGGATTCATGGTTCCCGAGGACGATGTTCTTGCTCAGACCCGCAATGGCAAGCAGGTGCTGAACGTCAAAGGCGGCGAAACGGCAATGATCTGCAAGCCGGTCGATGGCGACCACGTGGCTGTCATATCCCAAAACGGCAAGTTCCTGGTTTTCCCAACCGAGGAATTGCCCGAGATGACGCGCGGAAAAGGTGTGCGTTTGCAAAAGTACAATATGGCGCGAGGTCGGCAGGGAACGCTCGAGCTGGATGGCGGTTTGTCGGATGTAACGACCTTCAACTGGGAAGAGGGCCTGAAATGGTCCATGGGCGGCGAAAAGACCCGACGTGAGGCGGATATGACGCAATGGCTGGCAAAACGGGCCACTGTCGGGAAAAAACCACCCTATGGCTTCCCACGTGACTATAAGTTTTCGTGATCGCGCTGCTGCGCAGGTGAATTTCCGCCGATACGGCTTGGCACAACCCGTATCGGTGCGCTAGATCAACAAAAAACAGGCCTATCGAGACGAGACATGTTGCGCATTCTGACGCTGATCACCGGACTGGCCCTGATGGCCGCCTGCACACAGACACAAGTGTATGAACCACCTGAATCCCTTGGCGAGTTCAAACTGCGTGTCAACTATGCCTTTGCGGACAAGGCCGTTCAGGGACCTGTGTCGCGGGACGCCACACCTGAAGAATGGACAAAAGCCATCCAGAACGCTGTTGATATTCGTTTGGGGCGTTACGATGGTTCGCAGGAATATGACGTCGGCATTAGTCTGGAGGGCTACATGCTGGCTCCGCCGGGAATACCTGTGATTTACAATCCCAGAAGCACAGCGATTGTGCTGGTCAACGTCTATGACGTGAAGAAGAAAGAGTTTCTGGCCAAAGGGAAGCAATTTCAGGTGCTGGAAGACACCACCGGCGGAAGTGCATTTAAAGGGTCAGGGCATGAGCGCACCAAAGAAGAACAGATGAGCGGTCTGGCGCTAAAAGTTGCCGACCGTGTCGAGGAATGGCTTGCTGAAGAGCATGAAGAAAACGACTGGTTTGACAAACGGCCAGACCTGATCCAGCCGCTGGAATCTGTCGAGGTCACGCAAAATCCAACGTGATCGGCGCATTTCCCTCAGGATGTGCTTGATTTTCCGCTTTGAACCAAATATCTCGCGCGCGCAGATGTAACCACGGGACCAAGGGTCCCCCAAATCGCAAAAGGGCGCCTGAGGAATGGCAAAGGAAAAGTTTGAGCGTAATAAGCCGCACGTCAACATCGGCACGATTGGCCACGTTGACCACGGCAAGAC